>JADFGI010000042.1 GCA_022567815.1 Nitrospinota bacterium | reverse complement strand
CGCGCCGATCAGAAATATCGCCTTTCCCTGGCTCTTATCCTCACCGTTGGATTTTCCCATTTTGAGATTTCTGGCCAAACGGTTAATGCCAACATCAATGTTATCTCCGGTATAAACTTTGTATGTAGGTTGGTCTTCTGCGGTTTTCTGGGAAGATGAACTCATGTTTTTGCCACTAGCTTCAGTATTGTCTTGAGGAGCCATAACTATATAGGGAGAATTGTTTTTTGGAATAATACCATATATCTTTCTCAAATCCCCCCGGTCCCCTTCGCGGAAGGGGGAGCAGGTATCTAAACGCAAACTTTGGGTCCAGCGTCACGCTGGTATGTTAGTCTTCAAGAAGGTAAATTCACCTCTTGGAAAATATCCATGCACATTTGCACCTTACATCTAACATTCGTATTCCTCATTTTATTTTCTCCATTGGCCCAGGCGTTTCAACTGCGCGGCATGGATCAGCCGGAAAGTTTCATCGTCGACCCTGCCACCGGGATTTACTATGTTTCCAACATTGTGGGTTCCCACAAAGGAAAAGATAACAAGGCATTCATCGCAAAAATCGATGCTTCTGGAAAACTCATCGATCGGCATTTTATTAGTGGTGGCAAAAAGGGAGTTACTTTGAATGCGCCCAAAGGTTTGGTCATTTCTGGAAAAAATCTTTATGTGACCGATATTGATGTCGTCCGCAGTTTCGATACGAAATCTGGGAAGATGTTGGGAACAATTGATTTCTCTCTTTTGGGTGCGAAATTTTTGAACGACATTGCCCTCGGCCCCAAAGGTGTTCTATTTGTATCCGACATGATGGGCAACGTGATATTTAAAATTGATCCGGGAAAAAATAATCAGGTCACGATTCTGGCAAAAGGGCCGGATCTGGGCAAACCCAACGGACTGGTCTATGAAATCTCGCAGAATCGGTTACTGGTGGCGACCTGGGAGAGCGGAAAAATACTCGGGATTGATATGCAAGGGAATATCATGACGGTTTTTCAGGGGTCATTTTTCCAAGGGCTAAAACATCTCGATGGGATCGATCTTGACCGGGATGGAAATATTATCGTTTCCATTTTTAAGGGAGGGAGGATTTTCAGTGCGGGAAAAATTTACCGGATCAAAAAATATTCTACGGTGGAAGTGTTGAGGAAAAATTTGGTTACGCCAGCAGATATTTCAATTGACCACAAGAACAACCAGGTGTTGGTTCCATCGGTGGACGGTAACCTGGTCTTCACTTTCCCGCTGAAATAATCTGACAGGGGTGAAATCAGGCGTCGTGCAAAGCGGCTGCGAGTTTTTCGCAGGTAGCTTTGGCGTCACCAAATACCAGCGAGGCATTGTCGGCGAAGAACAGGGAATTCTCCACCCCGGCGTACCCTGGTTTCATCGAACGTTTGCAGATAAAGACCAGCCGGGCCTTATACGCTTCGATGATGGGCATTCCATAAAGTGGGCTGGACTTGAGGGTTTTGGCATCGGGGTTGACCACGTCGTTGGCGCCGATGATTAAAGCCACATCGGCGGTGGTGAATTCGTTGTTGATTTCATCCATCTCGAAAACAATGTCATACGGCACGTCTGCTTCCGCCAAAAGGACGTTCATGTGCCCCGGCATCCGTCCGGCTACGGGATGAATCGCGAATTTAACTTCAACACCTTTTGCCTGCATGACTTCCGTCATTTCCTTGACCGCGTGTTGCGCCTGGGCCACCGCCATGCCATAGCCGGGGATGATGATGACCTTGCTGGCGTTCGCCATCATGAACGCCGCGTCTTCCACCGCCGCTTCCTTGACGCCTTTTTTCCTGGCGTCGGCCATTGCGGTGTCTTCCTCGCTCCCTGCTTCAGCGCCGAATCCACCAAGGATAACGCTGATGAAGGACCGGTTCATGGCTTTGCACATGATGTAGGAAAGAATCGCGCCGGACGATCCCACCAGGGCTCCGGTGATTATCAGTAGAATATTATTGAGCGTGAACCCGGTCGCCGCCGCGGCCCAGCCGGAATAGGAGTTGAGCATTGAGACCACCACCGGCATATCCGCCCCGCCAATGGGAATGATCAGGGTGACGCCCACAATCAGCGAAAGAATGGTTAAGAGCAAAAAGGCTTCGAAATTATCCGTCATGACAAAAACGACGCCGAGGGCCACGATAGCTATCCCGAACGCCAGGTTCAGCATATGCTGGCCCTTGAAGGTCACGGGGGCGGATCCGAAAATCTCTTGCAGTTTGCCAAATGCCACAATCGAACCGGTAAACGTAACCGCGCCGATGAAGCTTCCCAGGGCTAGCTCAGTCATCAGGACGGCATCGAGAGCGCCTGCTTCCTTATGAGTGAGATAGGTTCCAATGGCGACCAGGACAGCGGCCAACCCGACCAGGCTATGAAACGCCGCCACCAATTGCGGCATGGCTTTCATGTCAATTTTTTGTGCGATGATGATGCCGATTACAGCGCCAAGACCCATCGCGATAAGGATCAGTCCATAGCTTTTGACGGAGGGAGCCATCAGGGTGATCCCTACTGCCAAAGCCATTCCCACCATCGCCATGGTGTTGCCCCTGCGGGCGGATTCAGGGTGACTGAGCCCCTTCAACCCAAATATAAAGAGCACACCTGCTACAAGATAAACGAACGCAAAAAGATCCGTAGAAATCATAAATTTCTTTTCCTACTTCTTTTGTTTTTTAAACATGGCAAGCATCCGCTTGGTCACCGCGAACCCGCCAAATAAATTGATGGAGGCTAACAGCACTCCAATAAATCCGACAATTTCTACCCAGGCGCCCCCGGATTCGCTGGCGACAATCAGCAAGGCCCCGACAATGATGATCGCGGATATGGCATTGGTCACCGCCATCAAAGGTGTGTGCAGGGCCGGGGTCACATTCCAGATCACGTGATAACCCACGAAACAGGTCAGGACGAAAACGATCATTCCGATCATAAACGGAGACAGGGAGGCTTGATCTGAAGCGCTCACTATTAAATTAGATAGGGTCAACCATTCCATCGACATGCATCTTCTCCCAGGAAAGGACGATGATAAAATCCATCGGGCTTACTTTTTCTTAAACAAAACCTCGCCGGCGTGTGTGGCCAAAGAACCCGCCACGATTTCATCTTCAAGATCAATATTCAAGACCGGCGGTTCCTCCGGCTTGATAAGGAGCGTCATCAAATTGATGAGATTCCTGGCAAAAAAATCACTCGCGTCCGAAGGCATGAGCGAGAGTAAATTAGTATTGCCAATAATAATCACGCCATCCTTGACCACGGTTTTATCCGCTTCCGTACCGGCGCAGTTTCCGCCATTGGCGGCGGCCAGGTCGACAACGACCGATCCCTGCCTCATCCCCTTGACCGCCTCTTCCGTCACCAGCAAGGGAGCCGGGCGACCGGGGATGAGCGCCGTGGTGATGATGATATCAGCTTTCTTTAATTTTTCGTTGAGCCCGGCCTGCTGTTTGGCCTTGGCTTCCGCACTCAATTCCTTGGCATAACCGCCCGTGCCAGAGCCGTCTTCACCGATATCGATTTCGATGAATTTGGCGCCCAGCGACAGCACCTGCTCTTTCACTTCCGGGCGAACATCAAAGGCTTCTACATTCGCGCCCAGACGTTTTGCGGTGGCGATTGCCTGCAATCCCGCCACGCCGACGCCGAGGATAATGACCTTGGCCGGTTTGGCCGACCCCGCGGCGGTCATCATGGTCGGGAAGAACCTTCCGAATTGACTGCATGCCTCAATCACCGCCCGGTATCCGGCGATGTTGGCCTGAGAGGACAAGGCGTCCATGGACTGAGCCCTGGAAATCCGGGGAACCAATTCCAATCCAAAGGCGCTGACTCCGGCCTTGGCCAGCTTTTCCATTGTGCCGTCATCTTTAAATGGATCAATGAAAGAAATCAGCACCCCGCCTTTGGACATCAACTTGATCTCATCCTCAGCCGGACGATTGACCTTGAGAACAATTTCCGCACCCAGCGCGGCTTTCCGGTCAACGATCTCAGCGCCCACTGCGGTGTAAGCATCGTCTGAATAATGCGATCCCTCGCCTGCGCCTGACTCAATTAGAAATTTCAGGCCCTTAATTTTACCGGTGATCCTCTTTATGGAATCGGGCGTGGCCGCAACCCTTTTTTCATTGCTTTTCGTTTCCTTGGGAACTCCAATCCTCATCTTCTTATTTTTCCCTTTTTCATGGGTGGGCGGGAACAGAAAATCCTATTTTAAAACCTGATTCGATAAAAACTTGCGGGGAAAATGCATCCGCTGAAAATATGAAGCGGATACTATCACAGAATTTGATTTTTAACTATTTCCACAAGCAATTTTTTAAAGAAATTCGCTAATTTTTTTAAGCCGCTCACCCATTGCTGAATTTATCAAAACCGATACGGCACGAATTGCTTTTGCACAAAAATTAAGGAAGACCAAAAAGATTAAAAATAACCAAAAAGGCGGGGAAAGCAGAGGGAATTGGAAGTAATTTTCCGAGATCGGAATTTTTTTTGAAAATTTTTTATCTAAAAAATCGTTTATTTGTGGTAAGTTATGATATTATTATAAAATATTTAATAAATTTTTTTAAATTAGGTTGACATATTTGGAATACGGAATTACAATTCCCCCCAATCGCTTTCTTCACCGAATTCTCGGCCCTTCGGGGCCGGGGATTCATCCTAACCCGCCTTTAAGACCCATCCTCGGTTTCCGCTCTCTTGTTACAGAACCTGCTTCCCATATCTGCATTTTCAACCAGCTTTATAAAGAATAACGGCACAGGGAAATTTGATTTTTAAGGGTGCCTCGAAAAATTAAACCCGGACTATGGAGACGACCCCTTAAAATACCGCAAACCGCAGACCAAAAAACTTTAATTTATAAAGAAACTAATGATTTCTCAATAACCCATCGAGCGTAAATATCTGAACCAGCGCTACGCTGGTCAATTTTTGAGAGCCTCTTAAAAACATCCTGGAAATTGCTCAAGTAGGATTTTTCACTGATCTGTAAATTTTCCTGGGCTGTTTTGATATAATCCGATTCCTGAATTTACGGAGATCATGCGGTGGACTTTGGCGGTCAATACCAGCAAACAAAAGTAGAGTTTGAGGAGGAGTGGAATCGCAACACGGTTGAAGATCTTCTTGAAACCAACTACTACAAAAGAGCCCAGGAAGAATTGCACTACTATGAGGATTACCTGCCAAAAAATGAATGGATTTTAGAAGCGGGTTGCGGGCTGGGACCGAAGGTTTTGTTTTTTCGCGAAAAGGGATATCGGATGGTGGGTGTGGATTTCGTTTTTTCGGCTCTCAGTCGTCTGAAAAAATATGAACCTGAAACCCGCCTTGCTTCTTGCGATGTTCATGCGTGTCCTTTTCCTGACAATACGTTTGGAGCCTACCTTTCTTATGGCGTGGTTGAGCATTTTCCGCATGGTTGCCAGGACGCAGTTCGGGAAGCCTTCAGAGTTTTGAAACCGGGGGGAATCATTGTTATATTGGTTCCCGCTAGGAATCTTCTCAGCCGATTCATTCACGATCCCAACAATCTCCTACAAAAATTTAGAAGGCAATCCTAGATCAGAAAAATCGTCGGCAAATCCGAGTATCAGACTTCAGAGGAAAGTGAACTGTATATGAAACTTCATGGCAGGCGGGAGATGCGGGAGATTTTGCAGAAGGCGGAATTCAAGGTTTTGCTGGAAAAACCGGTCAGCCACAGCTTTTCACTTTACATGCTGTGCGAATGTTTTCATGCCGACTCCAGCGGGAAAACCAATTTTTTAGCGGAATGGGTGGCGTGGATTTTAAAAAAATGGGTCCCCTGGGAATCGGCAAATCATCTGATGTTTGTCGGCCAAAAATAATTTTGATTCAGGTTATTTTGTCCACCCAACCCAAATCTCAATCCATATCGTCAAACACGCCAGCGGACAGGCTTTTTCTTGCCGTTCGCGCTTCCTGGTCCGCACGGGCGATGCTTTGATCGTAATCGTTGTAATCCACGAATTTCAACACCGGTTCCATTTCCGGCGACCGTTTTAAATAAAGTTTCGTCATCAACTGCACCGTGCGCCGGTATTTGGGATGACCGGCTTTTTGCGTTCTAAGTTCCGTGAGGTGTCCCAGCTCTCGAAGATTCATGCCCATGTTCCAGCGGATATAGTGATTGAATAAAGTAACATATTGGGCTTCATCTACCATTCCGGCGTGTTTGAGGTCACCGTGAATGTCCTCGCTCCGGTCAAAACATTCACGGACGAGTTCTTCCTGGCCGATTTGGGCGATCTCTTGCGGGACTGAATATCCCAGCAACACTCCCAGGTCCTGGCGTTGCTGGGTCAGCATGCGATGGCGCTGGAGGTCGCGGTATTCGGCGAATCCGGCAACGATGTCAAACTGGATCGGGTACCCGGTCTCCAGAGCGCGTCCCGGACGATCCCTCTTGGTTTTTCGTTCGCCAATATAAGTGGCAAAAATTTCCTTGCGCTTTTCCTCACCAAGGGCGCGGACGACTTTGCGTATCTGTTCGGTCGAGTGCTGTACGTGGGGAAAGATCATGCTGGATAGAAGATGCGTCTGGCTTTCCTCCTGGGGGTCTTCGAGCAAAACCACCTCGGCGCATTTTTCTATGGGGACTCCCGCAAACAGCCCGGCGCATAGCCTTCGCATGTTGCGGTGGATGTCTGCCTGATAATCGTTTTTTGCCGCCCGCTTGATGAAGGTGGGAATCTGCGTGTTAAGCGCAGTTTGAATGTCCCCGGCCAGGGCATGCCCTTCCCCGAGTCCCTGGGTGAGCAGTTTGGAAATCAGGCCGGAGTAAAACCGGCCGTTGCCGACCAGGCCCATATTGGCTTTGGTACATGCCGGAAGGATGCACCGTATCACGTCGCAGGCCGCGCTACGGATGGTGAAGCCGTAAGCAATCCGGTGCGCCTTGCGCTCGCTGTCGTTTTCCAGTTCATCCCAACCGGCTTTCCCTGGCTTTCCTTGCCGCTCCACTTCGATTTGAAACTGATCCTCGGGAAGACGTTTGCGGAAAAGATCCTGCATGGGTTCTACCAGGCCCGCGTAGGTTTCAAAAAGAAACTCCATCGTTTCCACGAATTTATTTCCCAACCCGGATTGCAGGATGCTTTGAGGCCGAACGTAACGCCACTCGCCGTTTTTTTTCTGGTCGTACAAAACGTAACGCGTCGATTCCTCAATGGGAGAGCCGCCGATTCGGCAGTCTTCGATGACCTTGGTCATCAGGTTGGAAACGTCTTCAATGCAAAGAGGAGCAACGGCGAGTTCGGCGACGGACTCATCGCCGAATTTGTTCACCACCCGGTCTATCAGAGCGCTTCCCTTGACTTCATTGGGAGTGCCATCGGGATTGAGAAACTCGCGGACGATGGTTTCCTTCAGCCCGGTAGGAGCCCGGCTGTAACGGGCCAACGCGGCGCCGATCACTTCGGGGTTGAGGTTTTTTAGCGCGAAGACCTTGGCGGAAACATCCGATACATAAGGCTTGAGGATTTCTTTTTCGCGGTCGGTCAGTTCATCGGTTCGTTTTGGTTTCATCAGGGTATCTCGAAAAATTCAACTTGGACTATGAGCCAACCCCTTAAAATAAGGGGATGGCGATTGCAAGAGCCAAAAAATATCAATTTTTAAAGATTCCTGTCAATATCATCCTTGGCGCAACGGAATCCCGTATCGTTGAAGCGGACCTCAGGCCGGCTCCACCTCCGGAAGGCGCTACGCAGGGAGTTGGGATAATTGACCCAGGACCCGCCCCGGACCATTTTAAAGTCTCCGTTGGCAAATCCCCGGGGATTCTTCTTGCGTCCCAGGCTGTAATATTTGAAGTGGTACCAGTCGTCTACCCATTCCCATACGTTTCCGGCCATGTCGAACACCCCGTAAATGGACTCGCCCTGCGGATAGGAGCCAACATCGGTCATGGTAAACGTGCCGCGCCATTTTCTCTGATAGGTGGCCTTCCCCCTGGGCGGTCCCCCCCTCCATGGATAAACGTTCGCCTTGGTTCCACGGGCGGCTTTTTCCCACTCCGCTTCCGACGGCAGGCGTTTGCCCATCCAGGCGCAATAAGTATCCGCGTCATACCAGTTGACCTGCGTGACCGGTTGGTTGCGAATCTGCGGCGGGAAAGAAGCTTCGTCCCATAAATTTCCTTCCCGGCATTTTGCCGTCTGGCAGGAGTCATCCAGCGCAGGCCGGTGCCCGGTGGCCTGAACAAATTCGAGATAGCGGGCGTTGGTCACTTCATAAATATCGATCCAGAAGCTGTCCAGTTCGATCAGCTTTTGCGGGAGTTCATCCTCAAACCACCACAGCTGGCAATTTCTGTCCGTCTTCCGGCACAGTTTAAGATATTCTTTCGTTTCGTTAAATGTGGACCCTCTTTTAAAAGTCCCGCCTTTGATTCTGGCCATTAACGAGAAATCATTTTTGCGGGATTCCTCATCTTGGGCGTAAGTTACGGGAAGGGCAGTGAACGCCCCCAGGAAGCAAAATAGTGCAATGAGAAAAAAGGCAGGAAAACGAATTGACATCTAATCGGTTTACTAATGGCTCTGGAAAGAATTGACGGAATGGGCACTATGACCCGCCCGGCGGGTCCTCCCTGAACCGGACCATCTCCTTGCCGTGAATATAAAATAAAGACAATCCGAGAATCATGTTGACGGTATATATCCATATAAATTTAGAATGGAACCGGTCGAATTGTATCTGGAGTTTCACGTCCGCGGGATTGGCCTTTTTGAGCTGGTCCACCCGGTGCATTTCAGGCCGCAGAAAACTCCCCATATAAATTGCCAGGACGATCATGATCGCGAAAACCACTTCCTTGGTATAAGCCCGTTTGGTAACCACAAAATGCTTTAATCCAACCTTGCTGTATTTTTTCACCAGGAACTTGATAACTTCCGCCGTCAGCATCAACCCGATACATGTATAAATGATCTGGACGTTATAAGCGTCCATGATCTTGTTCATGATGGAGCTACCCACCAAAGGCTGTTCCCTTAGGGTGATGCGCACCATGACCTCGACCAGGAGGCCCAAAAGAAACATTCCCGCCACCCACAGGGAAAGCGAAAACAGGTAGAACATATTAAATATATAAACAAGTCGTTTCACTGAGCGCCTCAGTCGCAAATTTTACCATGCAAACGGTTTCGAGCTTTAAAACCTCAGCTACCCGTCATCTATAATTCCCTGCGAAGGCCAAAAGATACCAGCAAACAAATATGCATTGTCCGCTCAAAAACCCATCGCACATCAATGTCCCCAGCGGGTGGGAACCCGCCGGGCGTGGCCCGCTTAGCGGCCTCCGCCGACCCGCTTGCGCAATCCCTTGTAACTTGCTTCGATGTCCGTTTTTTCCTTATTTCGGGCGGCAACCACTTCCGCCTTGTCACCTCCCCACCAGGTTTTTACCGCAGAACCGTGATTAAACCGGTTCACCGTATTGAGAATGGAGAGATAAATGATTCCATACATAATCAAGGCCCCGTATAGAAGCATGGGAATAAGAGACCGGATCCGTTGTTTTTCCTTTTCGGACTTGTGGTCCCACACCCGATACCATAAGGAAGCTATTTTTTCACCCATGATCCTGACCCCGATGAGCCTTTGAATTCATCAACATAACGCAAATTTATTGACTTTTTCCGGTGCGGAAGCATGTTAGCAAACTCTGGGATTGGAAACAAGAGTGGGGATTCTCAAGGGAATCACTCAAAAATGGTAAAGATTGACAATTTTTCACAAAATTGGATAATTAATATGATTGGAAAATTATAAAATCGGGAGAAGGCCAAAATGCAAGTTTCTCTGACCAAACAGCTGGAACAAATGGTGCAAGACCGTGTGTCCAGTGGTATGTACAACAATGCCAGTGAAGTCGTGCGCGAAGCATTGCGCAAATTTTTTAACGCTCCAGATGACGAACTGACGCCCGAAGAAATCGCCCGTATCCGTGAAATTGTCGCACCACGGCTGGAAGCCCTCGACAATGGAACCGCAAAACTTCTTGACGCGAATGAGGTCTTCGACGGCATCAAACGCAAACTGACCAAATAATAAATGTATGAGCTGAAATTTCTGGAAGAGGCTCAACAGGAACTTGAGAGGGAAATCGAATATTCAGCAGAGAATTGGGGTGCGGCTCATGCCCTGAAATATGCCAAAAAAATGGAAGAACAGATAAAGGCGCTGCAAATCAATCCCCATATTTGTCCATTGCGAAATGACATCTTGCCCGGTATCCGCATCAAAAAATACAAAGGAAATCAGATCATCTTTACCCTGCAGGAAAATCAAAAGCTGATCGTGATGCTAGCAATCTTAAGCATTTGCCAAAATATGGATAAAGAAAAACTGGCCCAGCGGCAGAAAAAAGGGTAAATTTCCCTTTTCCTTATATTCAACAATTATCAAATTAAACCGTAAGGGGAGTTTCCTTGATTGAAATCCGGCCCGTTGAACCCATATCCGCCACGGTGGAGATTCCTGCATCCAAGAGCTATACCAACCGGGCGTTGTTGATCGCCGCTTTAGCTGACGGCGAGTGCAGGGTCGAGAATCCCCTGTTCAGCGACGACACGCATTATATGAGCGAGGCTTTGATCCGCTTTGGCATCCCGGTGCAACGGGAGGCGGGGAAAGCTTTTGTTGTTTCCGGTACGGGCGGGAAAATTACCGCCCCGGCTGAAGAGATATTTATCGGCAACGCCGGAACCACCATGCGTTTTCTGACCACGTTTTCCACCCTTGCCAAAGGGGTGACCCGATTGAACGGGGATAAACGGATGCAGGAGCGGCCCATCGGCGATTTATTGGATTGCCTGCAACAAATGCAGGTGCAGGCGGTGTCGATGCGGGGCAATCAATGCCCGCCTCTGGAAATCCACGGCGGCAATGTGTCTGGAGGCGAGGTTCATCTGGCGGGCGACAAGAGCAGTCAATACCTGACTTCGATCCTCCTGTCCGCGCCTTATTTTTCCGGAGACACCACCATCCACATTCAGGGGGACCTCACCTCCAAGTCCTATGCCGACATTACGTTGGACATCATGGGAGCCTTCGGGGTGCATGTGGAAAATGAGAATTACCAGCGTTTCCGCGTTTCCGCCGGGCAACGCTACCGGGCGCTAGACTACCGGGTGGAGGGCGACTGGTCGAGCGCGTCCTATTTCCTGGCGGCGGCGGCAGTGACGGGCGGGGAGATCGCCCTCACCGGAATGAACCCCGACAGTGTTCAAGGGGACGCCCAATTTCTCGATGTGCTCGCGCAAATGGGCTGTGAAATTGAGAAATCCCAGGAAAAAATCCGCTTAAAAGGAAACCCTTTGAAGGGAATCACCATCAATATGAATAGCATGCCGGACGCAGTGCAGACTTTGGCGGTGACGGCCCTGTTCGCTCAGGGGGAAACGGTCATCACCGGGATCGGTAATCTAAGGATCAAGGAAACGGACCGCATTCAGGCATTGGCAACGGAGCTTTCCCGGCTGGGAGCCGAAGTCAACAGCGGCGATAATTTTCTGGCCATCCGGCCCGGAGCAAATTTATCGGGAACCGAGGTGGAAACTTACGACGATCACCGGATGGCCATGAGCTTTGCTCTGGCCGGATTAAAAATTCCCGGCGTTAAAATAAAAAATCCCAGTTGCGTGGAAAAATCGTTTCCCGATTTTTTTGACCAGTTTGGGAAATTATAAAATTAAGGGAACCATAGATGCCTGTCCTGAGCCACGTCGAAGGGAACAAAGATGGATATGTCTCGGAGTTTCCCTGGCCAGCGTGACGCTGGACCCAGTATTAACGTTCGATGGATTTATGGCTGACTGTATCTTACATAATGCTGAATTTTTTACCCGGACATTTTCTCCGGGGCTCGTGAGCGTGTGATATTCGACCTTTGCCTTCATGCCCCGTAGGGGTAAAGCGAACGTCAGCCCTAATATTCTCCCCCCGCATGGCGGGGTCCGCGTGGCTGGATAAAAACTTATGGACGATTACCCTTACACCAACCAACTCATACACGAAAAGAGCCCTTACCTCCTTCAGCACGCGCATAATCCGGTGAACTGGCATGCCTGGGGGAAAGAGCCTTTCAGGCTCGCCAAGGAAAAAAATATGCCCCTGCTGGTCAGCATCGGTTACGCCACCTGTCACTGGTGTCACGTCATGGAACGGGAATCGTTTGAAGACCCGGAGCTGGCGAAAACGCTCAACAGCCATTTCATCTGCATCAAGGTGGACCGTGAGGAACGTCCTGACATCGACAGCATTTACATGCAGGCGATCCAGAATCTGGGTCAGCAGGGAGGGTGGCCACTGAACGTATTTGTCACGCCTGACGGGATTCCTTTTTACGGCGGCACTTATTTCCCTCCGGAAAGAAGACACAACCTGCCTTCGTTTGGGGATGTCCTGCGATTCCTCAACAATACCTGGCAAAACGAGCACGAAAAAGTCGAAAAACAGAGCGCGGTGTTGATTCAAGCCATTCGCAACTCTTGCGCCACGGAAACTAAAAGCGGGCCGCTGGACACTCTGGATTTTGACGGCGAAGACAAGTCGGCGGAACTGTTTGCGCGTCATTACGATTCTTTGAACCACGGGTTCGCCTTTCAACAACAAAACAAGTTCCCCCCCTCGATGGGACTTTCCCTGCTGTTGCGTCACCACCACCGGACGAACGATGCGCACAGTCTGGCGATGGCCGAGAACACTTTGAAGGCCATGAAGAACGGCGGCATCTACGACCAGATCGGCGGCGGACTCAGCCGCTATAGCACCGACTTCAAATGGTTGATACCGCATTTTGAAAAGATGCTTTACGACAATTCCCTGTTCGTCACGGCGTTGATCGAGACCTATCAGGCCACGGGCAAACGGGAATTCGCCGACTACGCCAACGACGTTCTGCAATACATCGACCGCGACATGACCTCCGGTGAAGGGGCGTTCCACAGCGCGGAAGACGCCGACAGTGAAGGGGTGGAGGGGAAGTTTTATGTGTGGACCAAGGAGGAGATCGAACGGGTTCTGGGTCATAAAACGGCCAGTATCGCCATTCCCTACTACAACGTGACCTCCAAGGGAAATTTCGAAGGCAAAAATAATCTCAATGTCACCCAATCGGTCGCGGAATTGTCCAAGGAGCTGAGAGTTGAGGAATCCACCGTGCACGAAGAACTGGATCGGGCACGGGAATTGCTTTTGCAAACCCGCGGGAAACTTCGGGATGGGG
>JADFGI010000405.1 GCA_022567815.1 Nitrospinota bacterium | reverse complement strand
ACCGGGATAATAGTCGCCCCATTGATTCAGGGTTATCTCGACGTTGATCGCGGTTATATCGTAGAATTTCACGGGAGCGCCGCTTGGGCAATGCGCCCCTTTGAACACTTGGTCCACGGCCTTGGAGGGTCCCAGCAAATAGCTCTGGCCCAGTTGATGAGCCGCCCAGGAATCATGAAAACCGCCGCCGGAAGAAGCCGGAGCCGCATGTTCCTTGAGCTTGTCCTGGAGCCGACCCATCAGGTTCATGAAGGTCTGGTCCATTTTTTCCTGGCTCCCTTCTAGACCGCTCATCATATCCTCATGATTGAGCTGGTCCTCCAGCTTGTCCAGCCACGCAGGCCGGTCTACTGCCGGATTCTTATGCCCATTGCCGTGACTGGTTCCGGCCATCGCGGAACCAACACTGAGACCCGCCAGGAGAAGGACAAACAACATCCAGACTCCGAGGCCTCGCTTTGGATTTAAAAATTGGCTTTGCATCATAAAGTTACCTCCTCATGTAATGATAAATTCCCGCCAGTTAACTGTTAAGCAAGGGCTTATCGAACTCCCCTCCGGGAGACCATTCGGGTAAACGGAAAGATAAATTCAAGGCCCCTTTCCGCAAAAAAACGCAACTCAAAAAAGAAGAACAATTAAAATTTGAGGGAGAAAAAATCAATGTATTTTCTTCCTGGACTTCTTTTTTGAGTCGCTTTTAAAAGATACCTTTGGCCTAAAATTATTCCCGAAAAACAGTAACTTTTTATGGAAAGATTCTGGTTGGGGAAAAAGGTGCAGGAAAGGACTTATGGTGAATCCGAAACAAAAGAAAATTTGTTCCGGCAAGGGGATAAAATGGAGGGGAGTATTACACCTCCTGGGATGGGAAGCTACGGAAGGATAAGAATTCGTTGTAAAAAATTTATTCTGACTGCGCCCGCAGGGATTGACCCTTGATCAGTTCGCGCTTGAGGTAAACCTTGGCTCTGGCAATCCTGGACATCACCGTCCCCATGGGGATATTGAGAATATCCGCAATTTCTTTATACGCCCGGCCTTCAAAATAAAATAAGAAGACCGGAAATTTCAACCTTTCATCCAGGGTATCGAGGGCAAATTGGATATTGTTTTTTAATTCCTTTAGCAAAAAATCATGCTCAGGATTCATCTGGTTACTGTCATGAAGACTTTCACAAACAGCATCGAATTCTATCTCAACCCAGTTTTTCCTTTTCTCAACGGTCTTCAAAAAAAGGTTTCTGAGAATGGAAAACAACCAGTATTTACACTTGGCCTGGTCCCTGAGCTGATGAAAGTTTTTCAGGGCATAATAAAAAGTTTCCTGGACCAGATCTTCGGCAAGATCCCTGTCACGGGCCAATTTATAGGCGCACCCCAACATAACCGAGGCATGAGGATAAATAAATCGATTAAAATTATCCTCTTCCTCAGGTTCATGGAGATTTTCTTTAAACCTCAATAAATAATCCAAATCTTGATTTCCGGTTACGAGGATGAGTCGTTAACTTTGGTATTTCAATATAAAAAGGAATAATATATAAAATATGATATCTTTTAAAGATATACAATTTTTTTTAAAAGATTCTTTATGTTTGCGGTTTATTAAACAGGTTGGAAGAATATATTAATTCAATAATTTCAAATGGTTGGAAACCCAATCCTTTCCTGAGGGCTTGATTATAAATTAATCTATACCTGAAGAGGTTCACCTGTCGGGACTCATGATTTAACATTTTTGCCCCCAGTTTGATGAATTTTTTAAATTTTTTTAACTTGGTCAAATGAATATTACCAATAAAGAACTTCTGGTTCTTTCTACAAAAATTGAGGGCGAAGGAAAAACTTTTTATGATGCCTTGGCCGTCCAAATCGATGACCCGGAAGTGAAGGAATTTCTCCTTCTCATGGCAAAGGAAGAAGCCAATCACGAGGTTCAGTTCAGAAAATTATTGGATGAAAAAGGGGACGATCAATATGGATGGGAAAATGACCCAAACCTTCGGAATTTAATAAATACTCACTTTCAAACGGACATTTTTCCCAAATTGGATGAAGTTTCTGAACATCTGCCTAGTTTTCAAGGAATCCTAAAAGCCATTGAATCTGCTATAGAGGCCGAAAAAGTGTCTTGTGAGTTTTACGGACTCCTTCAACAAGCCTGCACGAATATTGAATCTAAAACTCTCCTGGTTCTGCTGGAAAAAGTTGAACAGGAACATCTCGAGCGAGTGGAAAAAATTAGGGATCACTATCTGGAAGAATTATCAAAAGATAAACCCCAATGACACTTGCCACATCCTGAATTTACTTCCCTTCCTCTAAAAAAAGAATACCAATCCTCACCCATCCAGGTTAATAATTTTTACCCTCAACAATAAAAAAAACGGCACCGGAAAACCTCCCGGCGCCGCATTAATCCAAGTTAAGTATTTCCACAAGGCACTTTATTAACTCTATATTTCTTTGGAAGTGATTCACTGATTTTCAAAGCTTCTTCAAATTTTTTTGAAAAGTTAGTATTTTCGCCTTTAATACAAGACCTTCATTTAAACTCTTTCCCTCGAGAAGATTAATTAAAGCATCAAATTCCTCAGGGTTTTTTCCTTCAACAGTTATTGAAAATTGCGATTCTACCCAAGCAACATAATATTTCTCCTCATTTGGATAAAGGTCTTTCTATTTCTTTAAGAAATTAATTCCCTCATGATCCCTTTTTTCTATATAAACAAATTGTTCCCCGTCATCAAAATTTGGACCATTTAATGTAAAGAGCTAAGAGATATTTTCTGCTAAACTTTCGTTTGAAGACATACACCCCTTTTCCACGTCTTATATTGTCTGACTTCTCTACAATATTTGTAAACAGTAAATTTCAAATGAG
>JADFGI010000404.1 GCA_022567815.1 Nitrospinota bacterium | reverse complement strand
GGGACGGTGACACGGAGCCCTGCGGGCTCATGTGTACGGGGCGCGAATCACACGATTTGGAAGAGGCGGGCGATGGATGAAAACGCTGGATTCGACAGGTTGGCCGAGGCCGCGGGAGTGGCCAAGCTAAGGTGTTGCAACGAGCGGGATCTGGAAACCGAGGTCATGCGGATGGCCGGCATGGTGTTCATCTCCGGGGAATGCCGGAACTGTGAACAAACGCTCAAGATCAAAATCGATGAAAAGAAATTCGAGGAATTGAAAGCCGAAGCGCAGCAATCATGAGGTTTTCCGGACATTGTCCGCCTCACGCCACCCCCACCCGCCCGGTTTCCTTTTGACTTCAACCCCGGCCGGACGTTAGAATTTTCCTTTCCTCCCTTTTTGCCATACGGCGACCGTAGCTCAGCCGGTAGAGCACCTGATTGTGGATCAGGGGGTCGTGGGTTCAAACCCCATCGGTCGCCCTTTTTTTTCAATGACTTGGAAATTATGTATTTTGGATGAAAGCTTCTGGCTTACACGGGACTTACACCAGGATTTGCTCTGGCCTCCCTGCCAAGGAAGGCACCGCCATGATTCGACCCATCCCGTTCGATGAATTTCCGCCTGATACTGAAATCCTGGAGCCGGTGACTGCCGGTGGCCTGAAATCCTGGGAGCGATATTGCTTCGAGTGTCCGCCGCAGAGTGCTCCCCTCACCGGGCTGCCATATTGGGACCCGATCACTGCTCACAGGACACCCCGCTTTCTTTTGGGACAATGCCGGGTAGAATTTAGATATGGAAATATCTAAAAATAAAAGGTATATGAGGTTGATGTCTCCTCTTTGGCCAAAATGACTCCAAAGTCAAGGGGGAGATTTCAAACACTATCAAAAAAAAGGACAATATGAAAAAACTGGCAACGTATTTTGTTTCAACCTCCCTTTTGTTTTTTGTTTTGGGATGTCAATCCGATATTGAGAAATTTACAACAGAATACCTGGAGGCCATGGAGAACGCTGAAGCCAAAATTTCCTACGATATGGTTCTTCCTGCCGAACGGGCGGCCATGCCCTTTGATGAGTACAGCCGCAAATTAAAAAAGTTGAGACCGTTGGTATTGGCGGCAAAGGAACGGGATTCTTCACTGTTCGCCTACACTGTCAAATCCACCGATCCGAGCGATTCCGATGCCCCGAAGTACAAAGTGACCGTCACCCAGAAAATTCCCCAGGATGTTCATATGATGGACATCATGTTCGGCGCACATACCTACATCCAGAGCCAGAAGCTGAAACAAGAAAATGCGGCCCATATGAAGCGTGCATTTAAGGCCAGTTTGGATAAGCTGGAAAAAGAATTGAAGGGTGCGGGAAAAACCGACTGGACCCAGGAGAAGGAATTCACCATCACGGTTGTGCGCGAGAAAGGAAAACTGTATGCATTTCCAGGTTGGCAGGCCGAAGCGGCAAAGAAGGCGGCCACGGAAAAGGCCAATAAACTGGCCGAAGAGGCGAAATCTCTCGACTTTAAAGGCAACCTGACGGAGGCCATGAAAAAGATGACCCTGGCCGCTGCCCAAGATCCGAACGCTTTCTTGGTAAAGGGGGAAATCCCTCGCCTGAAAAAGCGGGCAGCGGCCATGAAAAAAGTCACAATCACCCATTCCAAGCTGACCAAAGAGTTCATCCGCAAAGTGAAAATATCACTGAAAAATGGCAGCGATTTTAATTTCGGAAGCATCTACTTTAAATTGGATTTCCTGGATAAATCGGGCAAGATGCTGGGCAGCAAAATAAGAGGTATTCATGCGGCCAATGGTGGGTGGAGTCCGCGAAACTGTTGCGTTGCCGGTTATTCCGGTCGGTATGAGATGACAGTTTTCTTTCCAGATGGGGCCGAAAAGCGCACCGAAAGTTTAAAAATCCAGGTGGTCAACATCAAAAAATGATCGGCTTCCTAATTCCAGCCGGGGAAAAAGGCCAGCATCGCCGCCTGGAAATATTTGCCCCTCCCTGGGCAAGCTGGACGCATTTCTCACTCCATGCTAATAAGTGCCCTCAACCAATATAAGGGAGGGCGCCATGGAAATAATCCAATCCAGATTGACCGTTTTTGTTGGAGTGCTCGTTGCCGTTAGCGCATTAACTCTGCTTGCCGGACGCGGGGGGAGTAGCGGGGGAGGTGGGGGAGGTGTTGCCCTCATGCTCAGACAGCTCCTGCGAAGGTAATCACCGCCGAAACGGATGTGAACCAGTTGAAGGTTGTGACAGCATCCTACTCGGTTTCCAGCTTCGTGAAGATTCTGGACGGGCCTTTTGTGATCAAATCAGTAAATAACGTGCCGTATAGTTCTTTTCCAGCGACTTTTTTTGTAGTTCCTCTTGGCCAATCTTGGGATCCCTCCAATCAAAAAACGTATATTATCGACTTACAAGGAACTAGTGTCATAACTAGAATTTATTTCCCTGTAGCCGCCGACGAATCTTTATGTGCAGCCGATCCAGCCTCCACTGGGGCCAATAATGTGATGGTGGCAGGATACCTGCCTTACTAATAACTCAAAATTGAGGACCCCATGGACGGCATCGAATCCAGACTGGCCAAGATCGAAACCCAGCTCCGCTTCCAGCGGCGCATCATCGCCTTTTTAATAATCCTCCTCGTGGCCGGAATTTCCTACGGGGCCACCGCGCCGATTCCGGAGGTGATCCAGGCCAGGAGGTTTGAGGTGGTCAATCAGGAGGGACGGAAGGTTGTGGTGATTCAAAGTTGGAAACATGGCGGTAAAATTGACACATATCCTGGGAAGGGGAATTTTTACCCCTCAATCACATTGGCGCACACGGATTCTGGCCATGGCCTCCTTCTGCTCAAAAGTAAAAACGGCAAGCTACGGATTTATGCA
>JADFGI010000403.1 GCA_022567815.1 Nitrospinota bacterium | reverse complement strand
TCCGCTTTGATCCTGCGTGCCGTCGACAATCTTAAGGAAAAGTTAATTGAGGAGACCCTTGTTGTTGCAATCATCTGCGTCATTTTCCTTCTGCATTTACGCTCGGCCCTGGTGGCGATTTTAACTGTGCCGGTTGGTATTTTGATGGCTTTCATCATCATGGAAAATCAAGGCCTGAGCGCGAATATTATGTCTCTGGGCGGGATCGCCATCGCCATCGGGGCCATGATCGACGGCGCCATCGTGATGGTCGAAAACGCGCATAAACATCTTGAGCGCGATCGCGGCAAAAAGGATCATTGGCAGATCATATACGAAGCCTCGGCGGAAGTGGGCCCGGCGCTTTTTTTCAGCCTGTTGATCATCACGGTATCGTTTCTTCCGGTATTTACGCTTCAGGCGCAGGAAGGCCGGTTGTTCTCTCCACTGGCCTTCACCAAAACGTACTCAATGGCCGCAGCGGCCATTCTTTCCATCACCCTGGTTCCGGTCATGATGGGTTATTTTGTTCGCGGGAGGATTCTTCCGGAGAGAAAAAATCCGGTCAACTGGATATTGATAAATATCTATAAACCCATCATCTGGTTGGTTTTAAGAATGAAGACCGTGATTATTCTTATGGCCTTATTGGTCATTGCGGTTACGGTGATTCCTCTCAACCGGCTCGGTTCAGAATTTATGCCTCCGTTGGACGAGGGCGACATTTTGTATATGCCCACAACCCTTCCTGGAATATCGATCACCAAGGCAAAAGAACTGCTTCAACAAACGGACAAGATCATCCGGCAGTTTCCGGAAGTACATCACGTGTTCGGCAAAATAGGCCGCGCGGAAACGGCCACGGATCCCGCTCCCCTGAGTATGATTGAAACCACCATCATGCTAAAGCCCGAAGATCAATGGCGGCCGGGGATGACGACGAAGAAACTCATTGACGAAATGAACGCCGCGATCCAATTCCCTGGGGTCACAAACGCCTGGACCATGCCAATCAAAACCCGCATAGATATGCTGTCCACCGGTATCAAAACTCCTGTCGGAATCAAAATCGCGGGGGATGATTTAAACACCCTCCAAAGATTAGGAGAAGAAATCGAGTCGATTATCAGCAAAATTCCAGGAACGCTCAGTGTATTTTCTGAAAGGGTTGTGGGTGGAAATTATTTGGATTTCGAAATCGACCGGGAAGAAGCCGCCCGTTACGGACTGACCGTAGGAGACATTCAGGATGTCATTCAAACGGCCATTGGCGGCATGAACATCACCACCACCATCGAAGGCCGCGAGCGATACCCCGTCAACCTTCGGTACAGCCGGGACTTCCGTGACGATATCAATAAATTGCAACGGGTTCTGATTCCTACGCCCCTGGGACAGCAAATTCCCATGGCCCAGGTCGCGAAAATTAAATTCACAAAAGGTCCTGCTGGGATTAAGAGCGAGAATGCGCGGTTGAATGCCTGGATTTATATTGATTTGAAAGATATCGACATTGGAACTTATGTTGAGAATGCGAAGAAAGTTCTCCAGAAGGAATTTTCCTTACCTCCAGGGTATAGTCTGGTCTGGAGCGGTCAATACGAATATATGGTAAGGGCAAAACAAAAACTGAAACTTGTCGTGCCTTTCACCCTGCTTATCATTTTCCTGCTGTTGTATTTGAACTTTAAGAATATCACCGAAAGTTTAATCGTGATGTTTTCTCTTCCCCTGGCTCTTGTCGGAGGCATCTGGTACATTTATTATTTGCAGTACGAACTGAGCGTTGCCGTGGTGGTTGGTTTTATAGCCCTGGCCGGCGTAGCGTCTGAGATAGGAGTTCTGGTCCTGATCTATATTGACCATGCGATTGAAAAGCAAATGAAGAATGGCGGCATCAAGAATCTGCATGATTTGAGGCAGGTCGTCATAAGAGGAACTTCAGAGAGAGTGCGGCCCATCATGATGACCGTTTTTGCCATCATTGGCGGGCTTCTGCCCATCATGTGGGGAAGTGGGACCGGTTCTGAAGTGATGAAACGGATCGCCGCGCCAATGGTTGGAGGAATGGTCTCTGCTACGATATTAACTTTAATCGTCATTCCTGCCATTTACGCCTTCGTTTTAGAGCATCGATTGAAAAGTGAGGAAAACTTCAACTAATGAAGCTTTCCAGTTCCCTCAACTAACCGAAAGTCCCCGATGTGGCTGATTTAACAGAAACCTGAGGGGTATTCTGCTTTAACAAAGGTTTGTTCTCGCTTATATTTTTGTGATTCTGGAAAAAAAACTCCTAATACACAAATCCAAACCCATGATTGTGATGGGTTGTTTTCTTTGGGGGTTGATCGGGTTTTATGAAGCACAACAGGGGCAAGGCAAGGCACATGAATTTATCGAAGCTCAAATGGCTGAAATTACGGAATTGTTTTTTTCCTTCTTGCGGCAATGGCTGAAATCAACCGTTTATATGGGTATTAATAGAAACTGGCTGTGCATCTAGTCAAAAAATATTGCACATTTTGTCGAGGGCTTTCATGTGGTTTCATGAGAGGGCGATGGGGGTCCCCCCCCTTCCCTTTTTGTGCACTAACTGTGCAGTAGACAAACAGGAACAACCATAAACAAACAGTAAATGACTGTCCCTGATTTGCCCATTTCCCATAACAAATACAACCAAATACTACCAAACGTAAAACCGGCGGACCTCTGGAACATAAATGGCATTCAAGAGGTCGGGGGTTCAAATCCCCCTAGCTCCACTTTGATTTGAAAGGGCTTAGTCGTTTGGACTGGGCCCTTTTATTTTGAAATTGTATCGTGGGTTTTATACTATTATTAAAACAAGCAGAATAGTTTTTGAACTTATGGGATCTTATTGGTAGAGAGGAAAACGGGGAGTCGCTATTAGAGG
>JADFGI010000041.1 GCA_022567815.1 Nitrospinota bacterium | reverse complement strand
TGGAGAACCGGGGAGATAGGAGGCAATCGCTGGTGAGTTCGATTCGAATCTACGTAGAGGGTGGAGGAGATCGAAAGGATACGAAAGCAAAATGTCGGCGGGGTTTCGCAGTGTTTTTTAAAAAGATTTTTCCAGAGAGGAAACAGCCAAAGATTACTGCCTGCGGCGGACGAACCAAGGCTTTTAGAAGCTTTTGTATCGCCACTCGTCAAAATCCTGAAAATATCAATATACTGCTTGTTGATAGTGAGGAGCCGGTCAGTAAAAGACCTTGGGAGCATTTAAAAGACAAGGACAACTGGGACCGTCCTGATGAAGCTACAGATGATTCTGCTCACTTAATGGTTCAATGCATGGAGTCCTGGTTTTTGGCTGATAAAGATGTTTTAGCAGAATATTATGGCCAAGGGTTTTCGTTAAATGCTTTGCCACAACGTATGAATATAGAGGAAATTCCCAAATCAGATATTCAACAGGCCCTTGAACAGGCAACTAAAAATTCACAAAAGGGTACATATCATAAAACAAAACATGCTTTTGATATTCTTGCCTCAATTGATCCCTCCAAATTGGGCGATGACCAAGTTTCGGTCCATGCCAAGCGTTTGATTGATTACCTCAAAGGTTTGACCGCTAACAACGTTTAATGTAAATCCCCTCCCTCTATGAATCCAGGAAAAATGAACATACGAGAAGAATTTCCGGTTGTTGAAAACCGGATTTTTTTTGACCATGCAAAAGTATCGCCCCTTCCCATGCGGGTACGGTCAGCGGTGAATGCATTCGTTGAGGATGCCAGTTCACATGGAACCGCCAACTATGCCGACTGGATGGCCAGGGTGGAATCCGTTCGGGCAAGTTTTGCCCGGTTGATTAATGCCAGTCCTGATGAAGTGGCGTTCGTTAAAAATACCTCCGAGGGAATTTCCATTGTGGCCAACGGAATTGATTGGAAGCCGGGAGACAACGTGGTGATTCCCGACATCGAATTCCCCGCCAATGTGTATCCCTGGTGGAATCTTAAACCATTGGGAGTGGAAACGCGGTTGGTTCATGCGGTCGATGGGCGGGTCTTGTTTGACGATCTGGTTGCCCGTGTGGATAACAGGACGCGCGTTCTCTCAGTCAGTTCTGTCGAATGTAACAGCGGGTTTAGACTCGACCTCAACCGGATGGGCGTTTTTTGCAAGGAAAAGGGAATCCTGTTTTGTGTGGACGCCATCCAGAGCCTCGGCGTTTTGCCGATGGACGTGAAGCGTGATCACATCGACTTCCTTTCAGCCGATGGACACAAGTGGTTGCTGAGCGTTGAAGGACTGGGCGGATTCTATATTTCGTCCGAGGCCTTGGAAGCCATTCGCCCCGCTGTGGTTGGCTGGAACAGCATGATCAACGCCTATGACTTCATGAACTATGATTTTACCTTGCGTCCCGACGCCGCGCGGTTTGAGGAGGGGAGTTTCAATACCATGAGCATTCAGGCTTTTGGCGCGGCGCTATCGCTGTTTCATGAGGTCGGAGTGGATACAATCGAGAAGCGGATCATGCGTCTGGGCGACAAAATTCTCGATGAACTCAAGCGCAGAAATTTCAGGATATTGAATTCTGTGATTCCGGAGGAGCGGTCGGGGATCATTTCTTTTACAGGGGAAATGGATCTGCAAAAACTATCGGACTTCATGGCGGCAAACCAGGTGTCACTCACCGTAAGAGACGGAATGGTTCGTCTCTCCCCACATTTCTACAACAGCGAAAACGAGATCGACCGGTTCTTTGATCTATGGGACCGGTTCAAGAAAAGTTCCTGATTCCTCCGCAACGCGGGAGGAAACTCTAGGCTACGCTCGCTTCGCTCACCAGCCCGCCGTGCGGGGAAGAGATAAGGACTGATGCTTGTTATCCTTTCCATTGCCTTCATGCCCCACAGGGGTACGCTATGCTCACGAATCCCGAAAAAACGTTACACGGCGTGAGCAAATTCGCCCTCCGCGGAGGAGCTGGCCGCTTGCGGCGGGGTCGTTCATTATCCCGGACTTTGCGTGGTAATAAAATTTTCCAGGTGTTCTTTGCTCTCCAGTTTTTTGGCGAGTTGACGGGCTTGGTTTTTGTCCACGAATTTTTCGACCCGGACCCGGTACAGGGGAGATTTGTCCTTGGTTGGAAGCAGGGCCATGAAAGCGTTGTATCCCTTGTCGGCAAGAGAACGGATCATTTTTTCGGCAAAGACCTTGGTTTTATAGGCTCCCACCTGAATCGTGTAAAAGATAGGCGGTTTGGTTGCCAGTTTCAGGGGGTGGGAGGAGTGGACCCTGCTGTCTGCCACGACGACTTTTTCTGATTTCGGTTCCGAACTTTTTGGTGCGTTTTTCTTCATGGGCCGATAGCCTGCGGAAATTGTCAAGGGTGGAATGGGAAAGAGGTTGGCAGAGGCCAGATGAACCCTGGATCCGTCGGATTTTTCCAGATCTTTTTTGGCCCACTTGGCTTTCACTTGCTCGACTTTTTTCAATCGGTCGATATCGCGGGTTGCCGCGGCGGTGATCACCGGCTCCTTGAACGTTTTTTCCTCACCGGCTTCAAAAGGATGTTTTAAGACGGCGGTCAGTTTGTTGACCATCTTCGAGGTGAGTCGGTTCAGATTGAGTTTATTGGTCACAAAATAAATGGGAGCAAGGATGGCGGCTGTTATTCCCGTAGGAATTTTCCACAATCCCTGGGAATCCGATTCGGTTTGTTCCGCCCGCCAGAGAATTTCTCCGGTTCGCGTATCCACCATTTGCAACGATACGCTGAGTTCGATGGAGGAATGCAGGATCAGGTAAGTGCGTTGCACTTTGTTGACCCGGCTGATGAGGACCGCATCGACGCCTAAAACTTCACCCAGATGCATGGGATTCACCTGCGAGAATTTCTCCGGCTGGGTCAGACCGTTTTTTTTGAGCAGTCCATCAACCAGATAGGGCTCGAGCAGGTTGAATTCCGATTCCTTGAGATTGGCGTAAAGACTTCGCCTGAACATGTTGGCCGCTTCGCGTTGCGATTTGTCCACGAATTCCACCGGCAAAATGGCGATGGTTTGTTTTTGGGAAAGTTGATCGAGGTTTCCAGACACCCTGGTTTGCAGGTCGGTGGAGCAGGCGGACAGGCTCAGCCAAAAGGTCGCGAGAATAAACGGGTACCCTCTGGTCGTCCAGCCAGGGAGTATCCATCGGCCGGATTTCTTTTGAATATTGTTGGCGGATTTTTGCAAACGGAGGGCGGTCATGTTTTTTACCTTTCAATTGTCGCCAGGGCGGTTTTGTAATATTTTTTACTGGCGAGTCCTTTTTTATTTTTCAAAGTGCCGATGATAAATGCGCTCAAAACTTTATCTCCTGCCTTGACTACATAAGATCCCGTGTAAACGCCCGGCGAGATTTCTTTCATGGGAATGCTTGTTTTCCAACTTCCGATATCGAAGGTGGCCGTCAATCCTGCTTGTCCGCGCAGGCTCACATAAATGCTGTCGTCAGGTTGCAGTTTTTGATTGGGCCGGATATTGGTGTCAATGCTGGAGATTTTTGGCAGTCGAACCTCCCCCAACCTCTTTCCGGCGGGGTCGGGGATTTGGGAAAGGATCCTCTGGGAAAACATTTCCGCATTCTTGTGATAAGCCAGTTTGACTTTGGCGTTTTCCACCTGCTCCTGAATGATGTCCACGATGGTGGGGCTGGCAATGCCTGAATAGGCCATCTCTGTGTGGTCCGCTTCCCACAGGGAGTTCCCTGTGATAAGGTCCATCATATCCAATTTGGCATGCATCAGGGTTTCCGCGTGCAAGCCGCCGGTAAAGTTGTTGGCCTCCAAAATGTGGCCGCGAATTACGGCGTCAACTCCCAGGATTTCCCTGAGTTCCCGGTACCGCAATTTTGAGGCGTTTTCTATTTGGACGCCTGCGTGGTGCAGTTTTTGGTCCACTTCATCCAGGGGCATGTCGTCGTAGCCCAGGTAGCTGAAGTTATTAAAAAAAACTTCACGGAAAATAATGTGCGGAAGTTCTTCTTCCTTGATATTTTCTTCCATGGTGAAAGGCAGGATGGCCACAGACTTCGGGAATGCGGTTCCGTTTACCAGTAATTTACTCACATGCACTTTCGGAGAACTGCAACTTGCCAGAATCAGGCAACAGATCACTGCTGGCAATGCATGTTTGAGAAAATAATGCAAATTCATAGGAAGGGGATACCTGTAACTTATTGAAGTATAAACATTATATAATATTTTGCGCTATTTTTGCGGGATTTTTCAATAGAAATGGCAATTTTTTTGTCCAGATGGTTGACTCGATTTTTGGCCTGTAATTATCGCCTGGGAAGGTATTTTTCTCTATATTTCGTGTTTAATGCCCATTTTTATTGATTTTTCGCATGATTGAAAAAAAATGTCAGGATTGTGATAATGTGACGACTATATTTTATCTGCCGAGAGAGTTTTGGTTCTTTGAAAAACAAGCATCAAAATTCCGGGTAAAATTTTTTTTCTTGCAGGTGAATAGCTTGGTGGATGGAACTTCTTAAGGGTTGGAAAATGAATAAAACGTTCGGTTTTTTTCGCTGGGCTTCGTCATATTATGAAGCCAGAGGATGTGATAATTGCCGCAGAGTTCTGTATTGATTTAGAAAGTTTGATTCGAGAGAATATATTTGTTAAAGTGCGCTTTCCAATTTAAAAAATTTTTTGAAAATAAGGAAAACATCCATGGTGAAAGAACAATTAAAGGTTGGGTTCACTGTAATTGGTTTCGTTGTGATTTGTTTGTTTGGTTCCCCGTCCGTGTTTGCCTCTGAGATTACCAACAAACTAAAAGCCACCATCGATGAAGTCATTGAAATCGTGACCGACGAAAGTCTTAAATCCCAGGAAAAAGTGCGCCGGGAAAAGCTCCGCGAGGCTATTGGCAAGCGATTTAACTATAAGCAGATGGTCATGCGGTCTTTGGCGAGAAACTGGAATAATAGAACCCAGAAGGAACAAGAGAAATTTCAAGATTTGTTCAAGAGGCTTCTGGAAAATTCCTATGCCAGCAAAATTGAATCCTATAGCGATGAAGAAATCAATTATATAGGTGAAATTGTTAAAGGAAAATATGCATTGGTAAAAACGGAGATCGTTCGCAGGACCAGCACCATTGAAGTCAATTATAAAATGATTCTTGATAAGGGCGAGTGGAAGGTGTATGACTTTTTGATTGAAGGAGTGAGCATGATCCGCAATTACCGCTCCCAGTTCACTAAAATTATTCGTAAAGAATCCTTCGATGCTTTGGTGCAAAGATTATCGGCAAAAATAGAGGAAATCGAATCTGCTGACGAAAAATCCGGGTCGGAAAAGCTTTAAGATCCGTTGACTGATAGTAATGAACAGGGACCTTCGAGGGTTGAAACTCCCATGTTTTTTTTATACCCCCCCTGATTTAAATCCATGATAAGAAGTTCAGCGCCCACGCGAATTGATTTTGCGGGGGGCACCTTGGATATCTGGCCCCTTCACCTATTCTTTGATAATCCCCCCACCCTGAACGCGGCGATCAATCTTTACGCCACGGTCGAGCTGAAACCAAGGCCAGACAAACGCATTGTTGTTTTTTCCAAAGATCTGAACCTGCGTGTCGATTTTTCTTCCCTGTCTGCTTTCCCTGAACGCCATCCCCTGAATTTGATTTTGAAGACGGTGAAATATTATGCCCCAAAAAAGGGACTGGAATTGACCACCGATTGTCAGGCTCCGCCCGGATCGGGGATCGGCGGTTCCTCCGCGTTGAATATTGCCCTCCACGGCGCTCTCAATGCCTTTGCATCGGAGGCAACGGACTCGCGCCGGTATCGCAAAAACCAGTTGATTGAAATTGCCAGAAATATTGAAACCCAGGTCATTTCCGTTCCCGCGGGTTGGCAGGATTATTTTCCAGCCCTGCACGGTGGCGCGTTGTCGGTGCGACCGGGTTTGTCGGGCGTCGATTTCAAACGGATTCCCCTGGACCTTGGAGAAATGACGCGGCGGTTCGTTCTTTGTTATACCGGTAAGCCCCGGCAGTCAGGAATCAATAACTGGGAAGTGACGAAGAGGGCGATTGATGGAGATAAAAAAACCATTGGCCATTTGAAAAAAATTCAACAAGCCGCAAGGGATATGGAAAATGTTCTTTTCAATCAATCTCTGGCGGGTATGGCGCCTGTATTCGCGGCGGAGTGGAAAGCGCGTAAAGCTCTGGCTCCGGGAATCAGTACGCAAGAGATGGACGGTCTCATTCGTTGCGCAATGCGAAAGGGGGCGTTGGCGGCGAAGGTCTGTGGCGCGGGCGGCGGGGGATGCGTGGCTTTTATCGTGAAAAAGGACCGTAAAGATCAGGTGGAAGAAGAGTTGCGAAAGCAGGGCGGTCAGGTTCTTGACTTTCGGTTTGTCCAGCGCGGACTTCGTGTTCAGAATTTTTAAAAGTCCACTTCCTTAGTTTCAGGTTTTTGGCGCTTTTCTGTCGTGTATAATGGCCTTTAGAGGAACTCAGAATAATATTTTCATTTTGCTATCGCCTGCTCGTTGTCACCAAGGAGCAGGCTCCTGGTGAGATTGAATTTTTATAGCGTCCCGAATCTTGTTTGCTGGGAGAACCATTTTCTCATGCGAAATTTATTCCAAAATAAGAAGAAAATTATCCTGATTTGTTCCCTTGTTCTGCTTGTGGGCATATCGATAGGGATCAATAAATCTTATAATCAGGAAGAGGGCAATTCCGCTTTTGCCCCAAACGGCCCCGCCGACGAAAACAGCAATTTTTACAAACCCCAAATTGACGCGGAAGATGAGGCTGACCGGTATATCCAGCAAGCGTCCCAAAATTATTTCTTCCACGAGTTTGACAAAGGCGTGGAAAACTATCGTCGGGCCATCGCCATTTACGAAGCGCGAAAAGATTTTCACCGGGTCGCCAAGACTTATGAATCACTGGGCGATTTATATCAGTTCGCGCATAAGGCCGTGGATGCGGAATCCAGTTACCTCAAGGCGGTGAGCTTTCACAGCCAGAATCATGATGTCGTTGGCGAGGGAAGGTCGTTAAAAGACATTGGCGATCTTTACATGGATCAAAAGCGTTTTGAGTTGGCGGGCGAATGGTACCAGAAGGCGGGACTTGCCATTAAAGATGCTAAACCGCACAGGGAACTGGCAATGGTCCACGAATCCATTGGCCGATACCATTGGGATAGAGATAACTTGTCTCAGGCAAAGGAAAATTTTCTTAAGGCTCAGGAGATTTTTGTGGCTCTCAAGGATCAGATGGGATACGACCACATAACATATGTTCTCGCTCTGCTTAAAAGGAAAAATAAATCTTCGTCCCCCGCCTCGCAGGGTTCACCTTCCCCAAAAAAGCTATAGGTCCTTTCCGCAGGAGTAAAACCCCACTACGTGGGGAAGGAACCCCGTTACACGGGGAGGAAGCTTGAGCCTGACGCTACGCGAGGCCCCGGAACCATACAAGGGCTCACAGGTACAACTAATACTATAAATGTGCCTCCCTGAAAACATACAAGGGGTAATGAAGATCCAGTCAGCCATATAAATTTATTGCACGTTAACATTGGATCCAGCCCCCGGGCTGGTCACGCTGGCGCTGGCCGTTTGCGGTGAGATTTTTCATTGGAAGGTTACAATTTTTTACCAAACTGTATGAAAAAGCGTAAATTTTTAGTTGAAAGGGAGGGGGCCATTATCGTAACCCCTTATTTTTTGGTCTGTTAATTTTGGCATAAAGTGTGAATCTACCATTGTCTTTAAAATCCGAGAATATTGGAGGCAATTTAATGGAGTGGGAATATTGGTTTCTGGATATGCCGAAATTACGCAAGGGTGATATCAAAACCAAGATAAGAAACCTGGAATTAAATGGATGGAAATTTGTTTCTAATGGTGGTTGTGATAGTTCGGAAGTTTTGATTTTTAAGAGGAAACTTGATGCTGATACCACCCCAGTTAGAGAAGGGTGTTTGTTGATAAGCAAAAAGACCCTCTACGATTTGAATGCGTGAGGAGTCCGTAAGGGAAAAATTTCGCAGGCGCCCTCGAAAAAAAACAATTATAGACTGACCGAAGAATTTTTCATGGCAATGGATTCCCAGGTACCATTTGTTGGCCGTTATTTTCCTGCAGGCCTCTCCGCTATTTTTAATTCATCACGCAAATTTTTTTTACAGTATGAAGATATCAGCGAAGAATCCTTTAAATCTCCAGAAAATTAGTGGAATTCCCTCGTTTCCTGGTAATTATGCGATTAAACCTCCGTTATGTATAAAAAAAACGGCTCCCGGTTGAAAAAAGTTGCAAGGAACCCATTTGGCCTATTGATAAAATAACCATTAATCAATCGGACAGCCAAAACTTGCGATAGAGCTATCTTTTTCATTAAAGTTCTTGTAAAATCAAGATCAATGTTGCTTGAAAATTTTTTGTATCTACTTGTAAGTTAATGTCTTTAGTGTTTTCAGAAAACTGGCCATAATTAGCAAATTCTTTGTGTTGACACCCTTGGGATATAAAGTTATAGTTCGCCTTCTAGATGTTTTCATCTAGAAATCCTTTCATTGCCAGCAACGTTTTCAGGTCTGTTGGAGAACCTGGAATATTGCAGTTGAAAGGATTATATAGTTTTCGTGGGGTTTTAAGAGTTAAATTCCGGCGTGGCGGACTGGGAGTCAACCTGTTTAGCTGGAGGGGAGAGGATGCAGGCATTGTCGGTATGCCGCTCATTTTTGGCATGGCGAACAACCTTCCTCCTTTGCTCAATAATGTTGAGCGCCTTCGTTTATCCGAATTTCAAAGAGCCTTGGTTTTCAAACCCTGTCTAAAGCAGGATTGAGAAGGGAGAACCTTGGTTTTTGCAACTGGTCAATTATTGGAGATTTTCCTTAAGTCTGTCTGGGCATTATTTTGGCAGTGGGTCTCCAATCTGATGAGGTAATAATGGTAAAGCCTTTCTTTAAAACTTTTATTCCCGCCTGTTTGTTTCTTCTGATTCTTCCCGTGTCAACCCTTGCGTTTCCAAAATTTGATATCTTTCCCAAGGGGGGGATTAAATTAGAAGAGGGGCAGATTCGCTGGGGGCGCATTCATTTTCACCCCGGGTTTGCCTTCGAAACAAAATATGACGACAATATTTTCGAGACAGCGAACAAAACCTTTAACAATGGTTCCATTGAAGGTCGGGAAGAGGATGTTATTTTTACCAATAAGCCTTCCCTTGGAATTGAATTGCAAAGAGGCGCTGGAGATGTATTTGGTTTTTATTTCGAATATGAAGGCGAGGATGAGCACTTCCTTGGTTTGAACGAACCTCTTGGCGACACTCTTAATGGTTTTAACCACGATATTTCGGGTGGGGTAAATTTTGGCGGGCCAGGTGGGCGAGGCGATATAACAATCGGCGGTAGATATGACAAATCCAACAACCTCAGAGGCGGAAGTGGAGGTTCGGCCAGTCAGATCGATGATGGGGATGAGCTAAGTGTTGCAGATTCCGGAAAGGGTGATTTGTCGTCCAATATAGGAAGCCGTGTCGATAATGAAACCATTGAAGGTTACCTGGATATCATTTACTCCCCTTCCAGAATTTTCAAATTGAAGTTCGGTGCGGATGTGGAGGCAGAGGAATTCGGAGGCACGAGTAGCAGCCAAAATGTCGATACTTACAACATTGGAGGTTCATTTTTTTGGCAGGCAACTCCCCTAGTGGCCTATGGGGTAAAATACAATCATAGAATAATAGATTTTGAAAAATCCTCTTCCACTAACGATAATTCTAATTCAGATCAGATTTACTTGGCTTTGAACTGGAAAATCTCAAAATTAATTTCCAGCGAATTTGCTGTAGGGTTTGATACAAAAAGGTTTGATAAGTTATCAGGCGAAGATCGTGAAGACCTGGTGTTTCAAATTTACGTCAAATACCGCCCGACGGAAAGAACCCGGCTTTCCATGAGGGCGCATCGGGAGATCATAGACTCCTCCTTCGGTACCATTCAGTCTTATGTTCGAACAAGCCTCAGGTTACAATTGGTGCAGAAACTGGGAAAGAGATTTAGAGCTAACGTTATGAGTAGATTCCAGAATCGGGATTACCAGAGATCTGTGGTGGATACTAAGGGCGGCGGGGTCGTTAGAACGCGTGTGGACAATACATTTAGGGGTTCCGTGGCCGTGATTTATGAAATCCAAAAGTGGTTGGAAGCCAAGGCCAAATATGAATATAGACAAACTTTTTCCAATTTTGACGATAAGGATTACAGAAGTAACGTCGGAATTCTTGAAATTTCAGCTAAATATTAGTTCTCTCCATTATCCGTTATACGAAAAGAAATCGTTAACACTCTTCGATTTTGTTTCCCTCGCCAGATAAAACCTGATAAAATAGATAGATAGGATCATCCGTGCTGATTCTGGTGGCCTGTTTGAGACCCCGGTGGAAAGTTGGACGCCAATATATGTTTCTGGTTTCATGCGGTTGGCATGAAGGTGAGCGGAAAATTTGTTTCTATATCCGGGCGAAATCCTTTTCGCCTTCTTAAAATTTTCCCGGCAGTCAAAAAAAATCAACAGTTGATGGGGGCAAATAATAGCCTTAATTTGGAGCAATGTGTATGAAAAAGAAAGTATTAATCATTGTTGGTATTTTGGTGTGGTTGCAGATGTTTCATTCGGTTGGGGCTGAACCTTTAAACGACTTTTCCGGAAAATCAAAAATAGGCGCGGGAAGTTCAGATAAAGGATTTTCACCATCCACGCCGATTATCAACCAAAATAATCCATTTGTCTTGGGACCGGAAGACTTGGTCACTATCAGTGTTTGGGGAAATGGGGAGTTGACCACCGAGATGCCCGTTCGTCCTGATGGCCTTATATCCTATCCCTTGATAGGGGATGTAAAAGCTCAGGGATTGACTCCTGCCCAGTTGAAAGATGAAATCACGACACGCTTGAGGAAATACATCACCGATGCCAGCGTAACGGTTGTTGTAAAGGAAATTAACAGTATTAATATTTCGGTGGCCGGTGAGGTGGTAGAGCCGGGGACTTATAAAGTGAATCGTCCTATTACCCTCATGCATTTGTTTTCAATGGTGAAGGGTTTTACTGAAAATGCCGATTTAAGAAGATCCTACCTTTTGCGAAATGGGCAAAAATTAAAGGTTAATATTCATGCTTTGGTCGAGGAGGATGATTTTACTCAAAATGTCTGGTTGAAGCCAGATGATCTTGTTTTCATTCATGACAATTTTGGCAATCGAATCAATGTGATGGGCGAAGTAAAAAGCCCGCGGGTAGTTATCTTTCAGGAAGGAATGACGGTCATGGATGCGATTCTAATGGCGGCAGGCTTGACGGATATCGCCAAAGCCAACGGCACAAAAGTCTATCGGAAAAATAATACCCGCTCTGGTCAATCAATTGAAAAAATAAGCGTAGAGCTGGATAAAGTGATTTTTGAAGGCGACTTGTCAAAAAATATACTGTTAAAGCCAGGGGATATCATTCACGTCCCCCGAAGCTTCTTTTAGAAAAGTAAATTTTTTATTATTCAAAATATAATAGAAAATAAAATCCGCTTTAATCTAGCTCATGGTCATGCCTAAAATGTAGAAGAGGCCATTATCCGTATTAAAGCGGGTTGATTATTGCTTCCATCCAAATCTCCTCAGTGGGACCAATTTTTAAATTCCCTTCACCAAAAAATAAATTATTCTGACTCTTATTATAGGCGGAAGGCTTCAAATGAGGCGATTTCAGGGTTCTCATTAGAAACAATCCGAGGAACCCAATGGGTGAAGGCGGAAAAATGGGCTTTGCGGGTTAAATTTGATGAGAAATTGATGCTGGAATTTCATGGGATGACGATCCGTAGCGATGCCGGTTTAATGATCTACCGTATATGACGGTGTGAATCGAAAATGTCAAAATCTGCGCAAAATTCAGATAAAGATTTTGAACTCAAAAGATTGGTTCGCTTAATCGAGGTAAATTTTCAAAGGATTATATAGGTCAAATGACAAATCGCGGTTTAAATAGGACATTTTCCACTCCCGACTGAATCAGATTAATGACCCCTAAAATAAAAAAGACTGCATTGACGGGGCGAGTGGTTACGCCGGTTTTAAAAAATGGATGCTGGGTGTGTGGCGGCAAGGATTTGAACCTATTTAGAAAATCTAAAATCAAGACAGGATTGACCGCACAATGTTTTTCGATTACCGACAATCATTATGGTGAAACCAGCGCGATTTATCGTTGTAGCTCTTGCGATTTCCGGATGTGCCTGGAAATTGGGGATCCTTTAAATTTTTACAAGGACCTTGTGGATGAACAATACGAGATGGAGGCTGAAAACCGTTTCCTTCAGGCCTCACAAATCCTGAAGGTGGTCCGCAGGTTCAAACCGGAAGGCCGATTGCTTGATGTGGGTGCGGCCAGCGGAATTTTTGTGAGTCAGGCAATTAAAATGGGTTACTCTGCGGAAGGAATTGACCCCTCGGACTGGCTTTGTGAACAGGCTGGAAAAAGGCAGGTTAAGGTTTACAAGGGGGTCCTTCCTCATCCGGACATACAAAACCCTTATGACATTGTGATGGCCATTGATGTCATCGAACATGTCCCCAAACCTTTGAGTTTTCTTAAAGATATAACAGAGGTCCTCGCTGATGACGGCATAGCCGTGATTGTCGCACCCAATGTAAAATCATTGGCGGCAAAGATCTTTGGGAGACATTGGTGGCATTACCGGGTGGCTCATATCGGTTACTTTGATAAAAGCACCCTGAATTTTGTTCTGAAAGAGGCGGGTCTTCAACCCATATTTTATGGCTACCCTACTTGGTATTTTGGCTTAAACTTGCTCATTGAACGGATAAATATATACCTGCCCAAATTTCTCCAAATCAAAAGAAGAAAATTTTTTGAGGGAATTACCGTTCCCTTAAATTTATATGATTCCATTTTTTTGATTGCCAGGAAAATATAAATTTTAATCGTTTCTGCTTGATATTGGGTGGGACCCCAGCCACATATTATTTTGTTCAAGAATAAATTCTTACCTTTGGAGGTCGTGGTCTCTTTTTACCTCGCTACCCATTAAAAATAATTTGGGTATTTGAAAGCGATCCGGCCTTTTTTTGCCAATATATCAATTTCTAACTAAAACCGGTAAAGCCAGGGTGAACGTATAAAATGCTTACAAATAAGATTCAGCTTACCCCCCGTTCTGTATTTGTCTTCGTTTTTTTCCTTGTTTTTTGCATAAGTACCGTAATTCTTTATATAATCGGTCCTTTTTTCAATTTAGCCGGGAATTTTGGCGGACAGGGTCATGATGGCTATATCGAGTTGGCCCGAAACCTAGTGCACGGGGTAG
>JADFGI010000402.1 GCA_022567815.1 Nitrospinota bacterium | reverse complement strand
GCGGGGCAGGGAATTTGTGATACCGCTGGTTCTCACCGCTGGCGGAAACTTCATGGCGGAAGTGGTTTTCAACAACCGGGTCAAGGCCCTGCTGATGGTGGATACGGGCGCTTCCCTGGTGACGATTTCCGATAAACTTGCAAAGCGTTTGGGTTACCGGACCAATTCCAAATCGGCGCAAATCCCTTTCACCACCGCCGGGGGGATGGTGTGGATGCCCATGCTGGCTCTCGATTCGGTGCAGGTGGGACAAGCCAAGGTGGAAATGGTGGAAACCAGCGTCAACGATCAGTTAGGAGATATTGATGGCCTTTTGGGCATGAGCTTTTTGGGGGATTTCCGCGTGGAAATGGATACTGCCCGTTCACAAATGATTCTCCGACCCTTGGGGGACCCAGGCGATCAACAGTGGGGCGGCAAATCCGCGCTTTGGTGGAAGACCAGGTACTCGGGATATTCCGATAAAATCAAAAATTTTGAATGGGAAGCCAAAAGGATGGATGCGACGGGCCATCCCAAGGCCGCCAACATCAGGAAAATGGTCGCGTTTTATAAAGACCTCCACAAAAAATTGAATAAGAGGGCTGCCAGGGCGGGCGTTCCGGAGATGCTTCGGTCCGCTCTTTAGCAAAGACTTTGCAAGACGATTTTTCTGTCTCAAAAAATTCGCCCGATCAGACAGTCTCGCCTTATCTTTTCGTTTTCATGGGAGCGAGCAATCTTGCCAGAGGGTATTCCGCGCTGGCCAATTGCCTGGTCCGATGCCTCGCCCCTCATCCCGTCGAAATTTTGCATGCCATGGGGCCGGGCCGGGGGTATTGCGCCGAGGGAGGAATATTCAATATCACCTATTCCCCGATCGGCTCCTGCGGAATCCTGAAATCCGCAAGCGGACGCGTCCGAGGAGTACGCCGGGTCGTCGCCCTCATCACCGATATCGGCAACGATATCATGTATGATGTTCCCGTGAGTGAGATCACTTCCTGCCTCAACACCCTGTTGCAAAATTTAGACGCCATCGGCGCTGATGTGTTTGTCAATCCCATCCCGCTTGATTTTGCCGAAGACGTGTCGGAACGTCAATTTCGTATTCTCAAATCGATATTTTATCCCCACAGCGCCGTTGACTACAGCAGGGCCGCAAAAGCGGTTACCGCGGTCAATGGTTTTTTGCGTGACTCGGCGGGCGGGCGGATTCACCTTCTGCCCAGCGCGAAAGATTTCTGCGGTGTGGATAAAATCCATTATAGTATATTCCGCAGTCACAAGGCATGGTCACAGATGGCGGCGGAAATGCTTCGTGTATTGCCTGTTGAGCAGGCTGGGAAAATCGGCTGGTTGCCGACCCTAAATTCTTTATTTGCCAATATGGGCCGCCTGGTTTTTTGTGATATGATCCCTGTCCGAAAAAAATCTCCGGGAACATTCTGAGAAAAAACGTTATGGGTATTCTGTTGGTGTTTGTCAGGACAGTGGCTGTTTTTATCGCCTACCTGGGATTTGCCCTCGTTGGTGTGGTGTTACGGTGGTCCAATTTTATTTCGGAAAAAAGGCGTCACGCTCTCCTCGCAGGTTTTACCAGGCATTGGGCGCGATGCTCCTCCTTCATCTTCAATATCAATATTCGGGTTGTCGGCGATATGAAGATATCTCCGGGTTCCCTTATCGTGGGCAATCATATCGGGACGCCGGATATTTTTGTGCTGGGCGCCTGCTTTCCCGGGTTTTTTGTTTCCAAGGCGGAAATTGCCGAATGGCCTCTGTTTAGCTTCCTGGCACGTTTGGGCGAGCCGATTTTTGCCGATCGGAACAAGCGCTACCAGGTCAAGGAAATCATTGCGCAAATGCGCGAACGGCTGGAGGAGGGTTGCTCGGTCATTTTGTTCCCGGAGGGAAGGGCGACGGACGGTCGCGGGATGCTCGATTTCAAATCATCGACGTTTGAAGCCGCCGTTCGCACCGGGAGCGTTGTTGTACCCATAACGATCATTTACCATGATGGCAATCAGCCGTCGATTGCTTGTTGGAATGACGTGACATTTTTTCAGCATATTCTGCGGCTGTTAAAAAATCCGCGTCTGGAGGTGACCGTGTTTGTGCATGACCCCATAAAAGGGGAAACAGACCGCCGCGTCCTGGCTGAAAAAAGCTGGAGAATCATCCACGAAACCCACGCCAAAGAAGTGAGGAGTGGGGATTAGGGTTGGACTTTGTTAAAAAAACATTCACAATATTCGTTTAAAAAACTTTAAGGTAGAAAAAATGATTCAGGCATTTAAAGGGAATACACCAAAAATCGATGATTCCGTGCTGGTGATGGAAAGCGCTCAAATCATCGGAGACGTGATCATTGGCGAAGAGAGCAGTGTATGGTTCAACGCCGTGATCCGGGGAGACGTCAATTACATCCGCATAGGTAACTACACCAATATTCAGGATGGCTGTGTGCTTCATGTCGCCCGCAAGACGCATCCGCTGATCGTCGGGGACGAAGTGACGATCGGTCATAACGTGACCTTGCACGCTTGCACCATCGGATCGCGATGCCTGATCGGGATGGGGGCCATCATCATGGACGGCGCTGAAGTGGGAGAAAACTCGATTGTCGGCGCAGGTTCGCTGGTGACTTCGGGAACCAAAATTCCTCCCCGCAGTCTGGTCATTGGTTCTCCCGGCAAAGTGAAACGGGAATTGACCGAAGTTGAAATCCGTGGCATTCGTGAGTCCGCCGCGAATTACGTCGGCGACATAGAAAATTATCTTGAATAAATATTAAGGGGACCTCTAATAATTCGATATTTTCTATCCAGGCAACTCGCTGGCCCTTATTTCATAAGGGCCGCTCATGGCCAAAACCAATTTTTAGAGGCGCCCTTAATATTTCAAAAATTCCAGC
>JADFGI010000401.1 GCA_022567815.1 Nitrospinota bacterium | reverse complement strand
CCTCATCCCATATTTTCACAGTTGCATCTTTCGAAGATGTTATATAATGTTTCGTTGAGACCAGAGAGAAGATAGTGGTGACAAGACCTTCGTGACCAATTAATTTAATATTTGAACCACCGTTTATATTCCAGATTATAGCTGTCTTATCCCAAGCACAAGAATATACTTTACTTTCATCTGGAGAAAATTTACAGTCCCAAACCCCTTTATTATGTCCAATGAATCTTCGTATCTCTTTTCCAGTTTTACTCCATAAATAAAGAAGTGTATCAGATATGGTAAGAATTTCTTCTCTATTTGAAGAAAATACCGCCTTTTTCACTCCCTTGGTAATCGCACGCACGGAAAGGGTCGCTCCGGTAATGGAATTGATATCCCGGAAATCGGATTGGGCGTTCATGCCAAAAAACTGGCTCATGAAAGAAGGAAACCTCACCTCCCAACCTCGAGGTTCCCTATAAACCAAAATTTCCACGTCCCGAACCGTCCCGTCCACGTTGAGCACGGTCATGAACGTGATGGGAAAGGATTTACCGATGATATGGTCGATCAGCATATAACCCGTCGGTTTGCCGTTTTTTTTCCCCACATAAAAGGTGAACCGGATTTCCCTTATTTCCAACAGTGATATTTTTGCGATGGCTGTCTTTTGCTCGTCGGTGAGCCACTTGCGTTCTTTATCGATGGTGTCCGCTCCCGGAAAGGCGATTTCCAAAGCCTCTTTTTTGGTGAGATACACCTGCAGATCAAATTTCTTTTCCTCCTCCGGGGAAGACTCCTGGGGAAAAATGAGACTTGCACCTAAAATTCCTAAAAAGATAAGGGAAAAAAGTAAAAAACATCCCTGCCTATTAACGATGCTCCACAGGTATTTTGTCATAAATTGTTATTCCCACCAGTGGGTTTTATACCTCGTGGCTTGCCACGGCTTTTAAATGAAAACCCTCGTAGGATACCCGGTCCGCTTGCGGCGGGGTCGTTCATTACAGTTGGGTCAAATCGATATTAGCGAGGACATGTTTTTTTATTATAAAACCATTTTATACGGGAAAGAAAAAAAATCCTGACGCTCTGAACCCTTTGGAGGAGGGGAGTCAATTCAGAGCGCCAGGATTTGAAGGCAAATCATGCCATCAAAGGGCATATCAATACATATAAGCAATACCCAAATTGATTGTATCCGCCGCTTTGCCAAGGTTACCGGAAGCAAAGTTGGGATTCTGAAAGCGACGATGCTGCCAATCCATTTTGACCGCTACTGCAGGAATAGGCAAATAAGTGATGCCCGCCTGATACACATCAAAATTGACCCCTGCTGTCGGAGCAGTTCCAGATGGAACGCTGTCCTGAGGCCGGATATGCTCGAACATAAACCAGGCGACCACGTCATGCGAAGTGTTCATCCCCAGTAATTGAGGCAAATGGACTCCCGCCTGCACGTTCCAGCCAAAAATATTATCTCCAATATCCGGCGTACAATCGCCTGCGGAGGAGGCGCAAAAAGCATTCAAGGCCGCGGCATCGTCGATATCGATGTTAGCGATCGACGCGTTCATTTCGAACCAATGCAGGCGGTATTTCATATCACCCTCAATCAGAAAAATAAATCCGCCCTCAGGAATGAGGTCATGAGTGGTGTTGCCAGTGTAAAAGGAGAAACCAAGCTGGAGCCCAGGGAACAACTTGGTCAACTCCAGGCGGCCCACAGCGGCAAAATCTTCGGCGACTAGTTCATTGATTTGCTGACGACCACTTCGGATACCGCTGGAGGACTTGAACCGTCCGCCTTCTCCACCGCTACCGCCGGACCCCCCACCCGTGGAGAAACTTGTCGGGCGGATGGATTGCACGGAATTAACCGCATAAAGGCGGTAATTCACACCCTCAATGGGGGTTCCAAAAATACCGGCACCAGCGCCGGACCAAGTGGTAGGAATGATTTTGTTTTGGAATTGCGGCCGTTCAACCGACCAGAAAAGATTGGGCTCATGAAATTCGTTCAAAGATCCTACGGGTAATAACAACACCCCCGCCCGGACATTGAATGCCTGGTGAATGAGGAAATCCAGATAAGCGAACTCGAATTCCAACTCCTGGGCCGCGTGCTCGAAATCAATTTCGGCGCTGAAGTGAATCCAATCTGCCAAAATGGCATGAACCCCAATGACGAACCTGTGTGAATCTATTTCCGTATTTCCGCCATTTTCGTCCAGGGAATTATTGTAATGCAGTTCGCCATAACCATGAACACTTACCCGGTCATGCTCGGTACCCGCCCCTTTTTTGAATTTAAAGCTTTCGAGTTCATCCGCCATAAGATCCATTTGGCGCTGAAGTTGATCGAGATCCACCGCGACCGCCGGACCGCTCCAAATAAGGACCAATAACGCCAGCAATCCTGTTAGTAATATTTTCTTCACCTGCTCCTCCTTTCAAATTATAAAAGCAATAAAATCACACCTATTTATTTTCAGCTCCAGGCAGAAAAATTGGAAAGACACCTTTTAAAAGCCGAAACACTGCTGGACTGGCTCCGTCCAATAGGTATTTTATTTTTTTTGGCGGCCCGCCTGGCATCGTCCACCATATGATGGGCAATCGTGCCGGTGAAAATGACGATGCCGTTCACCCCGCTTAACCTCTGTGCTAAATTTGGAACCCTTTGACTGAACACTTTGACGTTATATCCAAGATCCTTTCCCTTGCGCTCATAGGATTTTTTCAGTCGGTCCAACCCTCCAAGAATCGCGATACTCATACAACCCCCATTTTTATTCGTTGCCAGCGGCAAGAAGAGTTTTGAAGAGAATGCCCTGGCCGTTGAAACGTTTCCGAAAAAACCCCTTGGAATCTATGAAATTGAAAACTATTATCAATAAAAAAAGAAAAAAATAA
>JADFGI010000400.1 GCA_022567815.1 Nitrospinota bacterium | reverse complement strand
AAAAAACGAAAGAATGGTATGGTAAAGCCAATTCATTAATGATAAATATTAAAGAAGAAGATTCTGCGAGAGAAATGACAGAAGAAGAACTTGAGAAATATCACATCATGTGGGTTCCTGAAGATGATTTTTTGTACTAACACACACCACACAATTGGCTTTGGATGTCTTGCTGTCCTGGATGAATTAATTTCTCAGGCACAGTTTAGGCGTAAAAATGACCTAGTTGAGAGCACTTTTTGAGGTATTTTATATCATTTCATAAATAATATTCTAACATTCTATCATGGTATGAAACCTGTAATAATTATCGCAATAGCATTTGTTTTGTTAATTCCTGTAACAGCGTTTGCACAATATGATGAGACATCCGTAGTTTTACATACAGATCTTGGAAGATTAATAATTGAATTTTTTCCAAATGAAGCACCAAATCATGTAGAGAATTTTATTAAATTAACAGAAAGTGGTTTTTACGATGGAACATTATTTCATAGAATAATTCCTGGATTCATGATTCAGGGTGGGGACCCAAATTCCAAGAGCCCTGATAAATCCAGTCATGGAACGGGCGGTCCTGGTTATACGATCAAAGCGGAGTTCAATGATATCCCCCACAACCGCGGAATTTTGTCCATGGCACGGTCGCAGGACGTGGACAGCGCCGGATCGCAATTTTATATCGTGGTCAAGGACTCCCATTTTCTGGACGGACAATATACGGTTTTTGGCGAAGTGATCAACGGAATGGATGTGGCCGATAAAATTGTCAACTCACCACGCGACAGCAATGACAATCCGGACGAACGCATTGAGATGACGGAAGTCAGGATTGAATCCCGATAATTTTTTAACTCCGGGAAGAAGAGCGCTTTAAGAAAATTTTTCCCTTAATTATGGATGGAAAATAATGGAAAGTGAATTCAGGATTGACATATTCGATATTATGCAGACCTCGACGCCCTCTGGAAGAACTAATGAAGACGGTTCGCCTGCTGGGAATACGATCCTCAACCTCATCTGCGACAACTGGGACAAGTATGAAAAAATAAATGTTTCTTTTGAAGGCATTGCGCAGATGACCCGCCCCTTTTTAGACGAAGCGTTTGGAAAGGTTTTAGATATCCATTCCCTGGATGAGTTCAATGCGAAACTTTATTTTCCAGATGCCGGCGACCAAATTGTAAAGGCTTTGAATGGGGCGATAAAACTGCGGCTATCAATTATCAAAGCGGCAAAGGAGAGGAAGTCTTCATCGGAGGGGTTTTGATAAAATAGGGAATCATTTGCGTTATTTGAGGGAAGTTTTGATCACCTCTTCGATAAACCTTTCCGCGAAAGGTTTTATCGCCGATTCCCCTTCGCCGGTTATGATCCGGTCGTATCCCGCAACGATTTCATCGGATATCTTTACATTGGCTTTTTCGAGTTCTTTCACCGTGTGTTTATCCTTACTTGCCGCAACATCAAACTGATGGATGAGACCCGCTGATACCAGGGTGGGGACCGCCGAGCCAAGGGCAGATACCACCATCCCGCTTCGATGCCGGTCCGTGATCAACAATCGAACCAGCTTCTCTTTCCATAGATATAATCGGGCGCCGTTACCGCCAATAAGAATGACTCCGTGAAAAACTCCGATGATTTGACGGGTCCCCGACCCTCCCGTGACAAAGCTGTCACCGATGATCCCTTCCATAGCGTCCACAACCAACAAGTCGGGCATGATTCTGCCGGTTTTCATTCCCACGGCTTCCTTGAATTTGGAAGAAGCGATGAGCACACGGGCTCCTTCCTCTTTCATGATTGCCACAAGTGGGTCCAGTTGGTTTTCCAGGTAGTAATCCATTGGGATGATAAAAAGAACATTTTTCCCGGTCAATCGAGCCATACTTCCTTATCTCCAATCAGTTGACAATAATTCTTACCTTACTCGCGGTCTTCGGGGCAGAATGATAGTAAGGCATCTGGAGGAAATTCATCTTTCGCCCCTGCTTCAGGATATTAAAATTTCGTGTTGGGAATAATCGATTCCGGGTTGATAGAAAAGAGGCCTTCCGACTTTTGCTTCCAAGTCCCTTTTTTGCTTGCTTGGCGGGCCTCGGCAAGAAGATTACCATTCATTCGGATTGGTTAATCTGCGGCTTTTATCTCTTCTCTTTTGCGCCCTTCAAAAAATGCAACGAGCATTTATCTTCAAAGTTTTCAACGCTAAGAAGTGTAACAAAAATACGATTTTAATATGCGATGAATATACGAGAACTGAGATGGTTGCGCAAGGAAAAAGGTTTCTCAAACCAGCCTGGGGGCTGGACCCCATTTTTACGGTCAATGGATTTATTGTTGAAGGAATCCTGCTTCGTGCCGGATATTTGGTCCAGCGCTTCGCTGGTTCCCCGTTAGCGGGGCCAGTCTTTTCAAAGCCTTATAAACGCGCGGGAAATTTTTATTGACAGGTTTTATGGATTTAATATAATGTGATGCTTCTTTTTTCATATAAGTTTTTTGGGCAGGCAACCGAAGATAGATTTTTTCTTGAGGCGGTTTTGTTGGGTCTATTGTTGGGTCTATAGGGTAGCGTTATTCAGGTTGCCTTCCAGTACTTAATAAATATCTAACAACTTGGGGCCGGTATTATCAGCCGAGTTGGGAGGATTTTTTTTGTCTAACCGAAGTACAGGTATTTTCACTAAATTTAAGGAAGGAGAGTTTTAAATGAAAAAAGTCGTGGTAATTACCATATTGGCAGTTTTCAGCTTTTTTGTCGTCAGCTCAGCATATGCGGGAGGCAAGTGTCCGCAACCGAGGAAAACCAAAAAGGCTCCTGCCCATGTGGTAAAAATGGATAAAACCGCCAAGGCAAACGCGGCGAAAGGGAAAGCAATTTACCTCAAAACCGCCAAACCCATGGCGTG
>JADFGI010000399.1 GCA_022567815.1 Nitrospinota bacterium | reverse complement strand
ATCAGCTAGTGAAGAGTCCGCAGAAGAACCTGCTGAAGAGTCTGAAGAAGCTGGTGAAGAGCCCGCTGAAGAAGAATCCGCTGAAGAAGAATCCGCTGGTGAGGAGTCTGAAGAAGCTGGTGAAGAGCCCGCTGAAGAGCCCGGTGAAAAGGAATCTGCTGGTGAGGAGTCTGAAGAAGCTACGGAAGAGCCCGCTGACGAAGAATCTGTTGGTGAAGAGTCCGAAGAAGCCGAGGAAGAACCTACTGGTGAAAGCCATGCCGCAGAGGAATCAAATGAAGAGGCGCCTGCAGAATCAGAAGAACATGGAGGGGAATCGGCTTCAGATGATGTAGAAGAGCTTCCCACAATAGAAGAGCTTCTTAAAGAGTAAAAGCGGGTATCAAAAAACAGTTTAAAGGTTATCCTGGGCCACAACCTTCAGAGTTCATTTGAAAGTGAGCGGAACACACTGATTTTCAAAGAATCTGACCTCAATCACCATCCGGTCATTATGTCAGCAACTAAATTAATAATTTCAATTATTTTTTTCATCGTCATTGCGTGCTTTGCGGCGGTGAATCTGCATTCCGTTTCCGTTTACTATTATGATCTCCATATGGCAAAACAAACGATTGAAATTCCCTTGATTCTTGTGGCGCTGACTCCCTTTGTCCTGGGTTTTTTGCTGGCATGGTCCTTTACTATTTTGAACCGGATAAATCCAAAGCGGCCATTGGCAAAAGAAATCGAACCATAGCATCCCTTGAAGAAGATTTGGAACGATTAAAATCCCATACCAAAGCTTCAGAATCCGTAGTCGGCATGGATAGTAATTAGCGTTCAACATCCTTCCTGAATATTTTTGCAAAAATTCTATCAAAAGAATTTCCCGGAAGCCTCCTCGGAACCTTATAATTACCATTTGATACGATGCAGATTGACTGCGAAAAGTTCGACTCCTGTTTTTGTTTATAGAAAATAAGGGTGGGCATGATTAGGGATAAGGGCGACGAATCAATGGAATTATTTCCCGAATATGAAGGCGCTTCGGAAAACAGCCAACCTTCGCCACTTGCCAACCGCATGCGGCCCACCAACTGGGAGGAGTTTCGTGGGCAGGAGCATATGGTGGGGGAGGGCCGTCCCCTGCGGCAATTGATCGAGAAAAATTCCAATTTTTCCTTTATTTTGTGGGGCCCCCCCGGTTCGGGGAAAACCACCCTCGCCAGATTGGCCGCCCGTTTGACCGAAAGCGATTTTCATGAGATAAGCGCCGTCAATGCCGGAGTGGCCGATATCCGCAAGGTCATCGCCCACGCGCAAAAAATATGGAAAGCGTCAAACCGCCGAACCATTTTGTTCATTGATGAAATCCATCGGTTCAACAAAGCACAGCAGGATGCGGTTCTGCCTTTTGTAGAAAATGGCACGATCCGGCTCATAGGATCGACGGCGGAAAATCCCTCGATCGAAGTGATTCCAGCGTTACGGTCCCGTTGTCAGATTTTTCGGTTGGAGTACCTGGGAGAGAAGCACGTCCGGGCAATTTTGCAAAAAGCCCTGGAGGATAAGGAAAAGGGATTGGGAAAGGAATCGACGACCCTGGAAGATGACGCTATGGACTTTATCGTCAGCCACGCCAACGGCGATGCGAGACGCGCCTTGAACGTTTTGGAAGCGGCCATGGACACCGCACGTACCGAGGGCGTTGCCGCTTCGGTCAGCCGGAAAGTGATTGAAGGGATCATTCAACAGGTCGCGACCCTATATGAAAAGGGGGGCACGGAACATTACGATCATGCCTCCGCCCTGCAAAAAAGTCTGCGTGGGTCAGACCCCGATGCGGCCATCTATTGGCTGGCTAAAATGATCGCCGGAGGAGAAGATCCCCGGTTCATCGTACGGCGCATCCTTGTCACGGCGGCGGAGGATGTGGGCCTGGCCGACCCGCAAGCGCTGGTCATCGCCAACGCGGCGGCGGATTCCGTGGACCGGCTGGGAATGCCGGAGGCCCGCATTGCTCTTGCCCAGGCGGTCATTTATATCGCCCGCGCTCCCAAGGACAATACGGCCATCAAGGCTATCGACCGAGCTTTGGGGGATATTCAAAATAAAGGAGAATCCTATCCCGTTCCCGACCACCTTAAAGACGCGCATTACAAGGACGCGAAAAAATATGGCTACGGGGTGGATTATAAATATCCGCACGATTATCCGGGAAATTATGTGGAGCAGGAATACCTGCCCAAGGAACTCCGGGGCAAAAAATACCTGCCGCCGGATCAAAAATGACTGCCGGGTCTCATTGCGACCCATTTATTTTTTTAAAGGAATTTTTTGAATGGCACAAAGAGAAAAGTTTGCCACTGCCGATGCTATTTTCGAAGGCAGGTTGCGCGGCAATCAAGCCATGTTGAGCGGTTTGCGGCTCTCGCCGGATGAAGCCCGCCTGCTGTGGGCTTCACCGCGCATCCAGGAGGTCAGCTGGCTGGATCTGGATGACAATGCCCTGGGGGATGCCGGAGTGGCGGAATTGGCCGAGTGCGAATTGTTGGCGAACGTTCAGTATCTGAATCTCAATAAAAATGGCGTGACGGATCGGGGCCTGCAAAAATTGGCTCATTCCAAAATCCTCACCAAGTTGAAGCGGCTTCACCTCAAAGACAATGCCATCACCGGTTCCGGAATTGTGGCATTGTTTGAATCGCAAAGCCTGGAGGGGCTTGCTACTTTTCAGGTCAACGATGGCTGGACCTGTAAAAAGCAGGAAGGGTGGCGCTACAACCCGCAGGGTTGATTTATGGACTCTACTGTTTACCAAATCCATGTTCACGTGGCCGGCTCCGACCGCCCCGGAATCTTAGCCGAGACTTTGGAATCCATCGTGCGCTGTGATTGCCTGGTCGCGGACGTCCGCCAGTTTGTCTTCAATGCCTTGCTGA
>JADFGI010000398.1 GCA_022567815.1 Nitrospinota bacterium | reverse complement strand
GTCGCTGAGCTCTGCTTAAAGAGTTTTAAAATCAGGGCCAACTATTAAAAACCTCATTTGTGGCAGGTTTTCGTTGCCACTGTCTGTGTACATTTATTAACCCGTTTCAGTTAAATCGCTGAAACGGGTTTTTTCTTGCCAATTTCCGTTATCCGAATTTTTCCCCCTTTAGAATCATTTTTACATTGAATATTAATTAAATTTAGTCTAATCTAGATATATCATTGAAATGTAAAGATTAATTTAAAGTTCTGATTTATTGAAAATCTAAGAATTATTGTAGATATACATATATTTTTCTTCTGATTTTCTAATGAATTCTATATGTGCAAATCAGGTGGGCTGGAAGCAGTGGCCTTAAGGTTTTAAACTTTTACCCTATCAAAAACTAAGGAGGATTTATCGTGCGTGCAATGGTTATTGACGATTCAAGAGCCATTCGGCTGATCCTTGGAAAGATGCTCAAGGAACTGGGTTTCGAGGTGGTTGATGCCGAGAACGGAGCCGTGGCAATGGACCGATTGAAGGCTTGCGAAAAGGTTGACATCGCCCTGGTCGATTGGAATATGCCGGAAATGGATGGCTACGAATTTGTATGCGCGGTCCGAAAGGATGAAGCGTACAAAGATCTTCCCCTCATGATGGTGACGACTGAAACAGAGATGTCCCAGGTAATCAAAGCTTTGGAAGCTGGAGCCAACGAATATGTGATGAAACCCTTTACAAAAGAAATGATAACAGAAAAACTGACCCTCATGGGAATATCCGCAGATTGACTCATGCCTGGAAACACAAAAATCCTGATAGTTGAGATTGCGAAAATAATAGGCAACAGGTTCCAATTAAATGACAATCAATAGGTTACAAATACTGTCAATAAATAATACTTTAGGTGAATGGGTGAAAAGCGTTTGGCGGAGATGTTGGAAACGCTTCTCCAAACCTGGCATCGGATTCAGCTCTTATAATCAATATTTAAATAGTCGGCCCTCAATACAAGGTTTAAATTATGACGATCAGCACCAACGATTTTCAATATATCAGCAAACTGGTTCTGGATCTTTCGGCCATTGTTTTGGAACCAGGGAAGGAATACCTGGTTGAATCACGAATTCAGCCTTTAGCAAAAAAAGAGGGGTTGGATTCAATAGAGGATCTGGTAAAGCAATTGCGGAGTGGGCCGCAAAATGGTCTCCGCTCCAGAGTCGTCGATGCGATGACCACCAATGAGACCTCCTTTTTTCGGGACATACACCCTTTTGAAACGCTTAAAAAATTTGTTATTCCCGACTTGATTAAAAAGCGGGAAGCGGCCAGAGAATTGAACATTTGGTGCGGCGCCAGTTCCAGTGGGCAGGAGCCATACACTCTTACGATGCTACTTCGAGAAAACTTTCCTCAACTACAGTCCTGGAAAATCAATTACATTTCTAGTGATATTTCCCATGAAATGTTGGATCGCTGCAAAAAAGGAATATTCAGCCAACTGGAAATAAACCGAGGTTTGCCTGCAACGTTGATGGTCAAATATTTCGAAAGACATGGAACCGAATGGCAAATCAAGGAAGATCTTCGTAAAATGATCGAGTTTCGATATATGAACCTATCGGAAAATTGGCCGATTATGCCAGGGATGGACCTTGTCATGTTGCGAAACGTATTAATTTATTTTGACGTCGACATGAAAAAGAACATCCTCAACAAAATCCAAAACCTGTTAAGACCCGACGGATACCTGTTTCTGGGAGCCGCTGAAACCACCTTGAATTTAAACGATTCTTTCGAGCGGATGGATTATAAACAATCCGGTTGTTATCGGATACGAGAGGGGCAAAAAGCATGCAATTTATAGAGAAGGAAATTTGCGAATATACGGAAAGCATTTGGAAGTCCATTCTCTCCCTGGATGTCAAACCCGCTCAAAATGGTTGCGGGGATTCGAATAATAATTACGCGGTGGCCGGGTGTATTCAGATAACAGGAGCTTGGAATGGATCCGTCACTATGCACTACCCCATGCCCCTTGCCAAACAGGTGGCCTCCATCATGTTCGACCTCCATGGAGAACCGGTGGAAAACGAGCAGATTCAGGACGCTCTGGGGGAATTGACCAATATGACGGGAGGGAACATCAAGTCCCTACTGCCGGAACCCTGCTTCCTTTCTCTACCTGCGGTGGCCCTGACAGACAGGGCCCTGCGGATTCCCGGAAGTGAGCTGGTCACCCAGGTTACTTTTAAATGTAACGGAGAAAACTTTTTAGTGTCGCTATTAAAAAAAGTGGAGGAGAAATAAAATAAATCGATAGAGTGTTAGAACACTATCCTTACCTTAAAAACTTTCTTCTGGGGACATCATGCAGTTTTCTGAAAACGAGATAAGGCAATATGCCGAATTTGCAATGTCCACTTTTGATTTTGAAATAAATCCCTGCCCAACCAAATTCGATGAAATTTTGGAAAGACCGGTAACGGCTTACATTAAGATCAGTGGAAACTGGCAGGGAATGGTATTCGTGGCCATGGAATGGGATCTTGCCCAACAATTAGCGGAAAAAATGTTTTCCTGTGAAAAGGGGAGAGCTTCTAAAGATGAAATAAACGATGCGATTTCGGAAATGACAAACATAATTGGCGGCAATTTAAAATCCCTCCTTCCACAGCCCAGTCAGCTTTCACTACCCATCGTTGACAAAAATGAAGGCCGCCTGGGTTTTCCATTTGCGGAACAGATCTCTCAGGTCGTTTTCCAGTGCTTGGGAAGCAAATTCAAAGTGTCCATTCATCAGATCACGAAAACAGACTCCCGAATCAACAGTCCGCAGTAGAAACCTCTCCGGTCTCTTAGGTACGACATTATTATATTTTTGAAAATTTTAATATAAAACCCGAAACCCATGCCGCCGGATATGGGCGTAAAAGTTAAA
>JADFGI010000397.1 GCA_022567815.1 Nitrospinota bacterium | reverse complement strand
CAATATTAACGTACGATGGGTTTTTAGCGATCAGTGATTTCCTTTTCCTCTCAAGAAGAGATTGACCTTGCTCCCCCTTCTACGAAGTACCCGTGCCGGGCATGAGGGCTAATGTTAAATACCACAGGGGTTGGGGGGATTTAGGTATTTTCATTAAGAATGGGGGGAGTTCCTCAAATTCCCCCATTCTTGTTTTTCTTCTATGACCAACATGAAACAAATATTATCCAACCACCGCAGATGGTTTCATTCCCAGGGCCACGAGGGACAAAAAGCGGAATTGGAGGAGGCCAGTCTGCAAAGGGCCGACCTTGAAGGCGCAACCCTGGTGGAAGCAAACCTTCAAGGAGCCGATCTGTATCAGGCCAATCTCAGGCGAGCGGACCTTCGCGGGGCCAACTTGCAGGACGCCAACCTCAACCAGGCGCAATTGCAAAATGCAAATCTGGAGGAAACCGACCTGATGTGGGCCGATCTTAAAGGAGCCAATATTGAGGGGGCGAATCTGAACGGAACGTATTTGCAAGGAACCGATCTTAGTAGCGTCCTTGGCATGTCCCCATCGCAACTCGACCGGGCGGTGATTGATGAAAACACTCTCTTGCCGCCATCAGTCAGCGGACGGTACAATTAGCCCGATACAGGGTTTTCTATTACCGCCAAACGGTGAATCCGTAAAATGAACGACCCCGCCGCAAGCGGCCAGCCAGCATAGTGCTGGACCAAATACTAACGGAGGAGTTGCCCCACTTTTCCTCCCGCGTAGCGGGCGTGACGCTGGACCCAAAAGGCAACAACTTTCGCTACCAGCAAACATTATTTAGGAAACGATTTTTGCCAGTGGCCCCTACGGCTAGTAGCCACGAGGAATTAAACCCACTGGTGGGTTTAAAAATCCTTCACCCTTTCGACAAGTTCAGGATGGTCGATGAAAGGGTTGCGATTACCCTGAACCATTTCGATGAGAATGTTTCTCTCCTCTTCCCACTTGTCCGGAGGGTCTTCAAGATGCCATGTTCTCAACCGGTCTTCCAAGTCTTGCGCAATCGCGAACTTGTATTGGCGGGACATGTAAAAATAGGCTCTGGCGATGTCACCCCGCGCACCGGGCCGTGGACTCATTACTGGCTTGCTTTCAACACTGCAAAACCTGTATTCCTCCAGCCCGCCAAACATGGGGGATGATCCCATCTGTTCCGCGTCGCTCCGGCCAATGGCGGGAAAAAGATTGTGCATGTCCGCTTCCCGCTTCTTAAACCTTTGCGAAAGCACATTGCAACACCGGGCTCCATTGTCTCCTGATTTACGCCCTCGGCGGCACAGGGCTTCGTTCCAGCATTTCAGCGGTTTGGCGAAGGCAGCGGCCGGGACCACATGGACCCAGCCCAGAAATTTTCGATCCCGCACCCGGTTGCCGCCTTTCGCGCCATGAGCGCAAATCTGCGGAGCCAGTTGCTGAATTTTGTCGAAGAAGCATCCGCAGTGGAACGTCCTGTTGTGGCCGCCGTCCCAATAGATTTTTTTCAACTCTTTCTTCGATAATTCGACACTTATCATCTGGGAGGGTTTGAACAACCGCTTCTCCTCTCCTCCGCGGAGGGCGCTCGCTCCCGCGAGGGGGAGTTTGCTCACGCCGTGCAGAATTTCCTGCTCTTGCGCAACCCCTTCAACGGGGTGATATAATAGAACGAAGCAGATGATGACCCAAAATCGCCATGAAGTATTCATGCCGGGATTATAACAAATTCCGACCTTGAAAAATCTGCAAGCGATTTTTTCCTGATACCGGGGCGCACGGCCCATGAAAGGATAAATTCAATGAGTCAACTGATCCTCCCAAAAGCCTGGCAACGACCCGAAAAAGAAATCACGCCCGAAAATGTATTCAACAACCGCCGCCATTTTTTGAAACTGATGGGGTTTGCCACAGCGGGAATCGCCGGAGCCCTCGTCGCGCCACCGGCGTTTGCCAAAGGCATGGAAGCAAAACTCACCCAATGGATGATTGGGGATAATCAAACCACTGGCCTGCCGCCGATTGCCAATTTGAAACGCAATCCGGATTACACCTATCGCCGGGCCATGACGAAGGAAAACGCGGCCCTCACGTACAACAACTTTTATGAATTCACCGCCGAGAAAGAACTGGTGTGGAGAACCATCGACGCCTTCAAACCCCGGCCCTGGGAAATCGCCATCGGCGGACTGGTGGAAAAACCCGGCGTGTATGACGTCGACGACTTTTTAAAATCCTTCAACGTGGAAGAACGGGTGTACCGCCACCGGTGCGTGGAAACCTGGGCGATGGTCGTGCCGTGGGTCGGCTTCCCGTTATCCGACTTGATCCAAAAGGTTCAGCCGAAAAATAATGCCAAGTATATAAAATTCACCAGCTTCGACGACCCGGCGGTCGCGCCCGGACAAAAACGTTACCGCGACCTGCCCTGGCCCTACACCGAGGGACTGACGATGGCGGAAGCGATGAACGAACTCGCTTTCATCTCCACCGGAATTTACGGCCACAGCCTGCCCAACCAGCACGGCGCACCCATCCGGCTGGTGACCCCGTGGAAATACGGATTCAAAAGCATCAAGTCCATCGTCAAAATCGAGTTCACCGAAACCCGGCCCGCAACCTTCTGGAACACCCTCATCCCGAAAGAATACGGATTCGAGGCCAACGTCAACCCGGACGTGCCGCATCCGCGCTGGTCGCAGAGGCGGGAGAAAATGATCGGCACAGGGGATGTATTCGCCACGGTGAAATACAACGGCTACGGCGATTTCGTCGCTGAGCTTTATGAGTGACTTTCACCGCTGAGGACGCGGAGAAACCAAAAATAAAGAAATTTGACAGGATGGACAGGATAAACCTGAAACCCTTTTCACCGCAAAGGCGCAGAGGGCGCAAAGAAAACCTTAGTAATTT
>JADFGI010000040.1 GCA_022567815.1 Nitrospinota bacterium | reverse complement strand
CGATTCCGGGGATTCTCTGGAGAGAAAAATCTGCGAATATGTTTCGGGAATGACCGACCGCTACGCGATAAGCGAATACAAAAAACTTTTCACTCCGGATGAAAGGGATTAAAAAATTCATGATCCTGGAAAAAAGGTTAAACGTGTTTTGCAGTTTTTTAATTGCGGGCCAGCGCGTTGGCAAAAAAGCTGTCCCTGAAAAGTTGTCCAACTAATGGGTGCGGATTAAATGTGAAATGCTTCAGTCTATTGCTGACGCACTATCGCGGACATACGATTCTTGTCTTATCAATTGGTGATGGAGTGGAAGATGGATGACCCAAACCGGGAACCCGATGGCGATCTTTTATTGCGCACCCTGGCGATGCCGGCGGACACCAACTCGAACGGCGATATTTTTGGCGGCTGGATCATGTCGCAGATGGATATCGGCGGAGGTATTCTGGCCAAGGAAATCGCCAAGGGTCGAGTCGTGACAGTTTCGGTTGATGGCATGACCTTTTACCATCCGGTGCAGGTGGGGCAAGTGTTATGCTGTTACGGAAAGTGCACGCGGATTGGCAATTCCTCGATGACCCTAAAACTGGAAGTCTGGGTGAAGTCGGTGCTGGATGAGCCCTCCAGCGACCGCTATTGCGTGACCGAAGCCACCTTCACCTACGTGGCCATCGACCCGCATGGCAAATCGAGGAAAATCGAGCGCAAGGGGACGAACCTGCCTGAATAGGGGATATCCTTCCCGTCTCTTAAAAATCCAGTTACGCCCGTTCGGGCCCTAGTGGTTTGAACATGACGACCAGCAGTGGCAGGAGGATCAAGTTGCCCAGCAGGGCGAGGATCATCGCCAGTCCGATCAGCAATCCGAAATAGATGGTGGGGATGAAGTTGGACAGGGTCAGGATGGAAAAGCCCACGGTCACTGTGATGGAGGTGTAGTAAATGGCTCTGCCGATGCTTCCGTGGCAACGTATGACATTCTGGGCGTAGTTCGGATTGGATGCGAACTCGCGTTGGAACCTGTAGATGTAGTGAATGGTGTCGTCAACGGCAATGCCAATGGTGATCGCCGCGATGGTGATGGTCATCATATCCAGCGGAATGTTCAACCACCCCATCAAGCCGAGGATCGCCATCGCCGAAAAAAGGTTGGGGACCATCGCCAGCAAAGCCAGGAAAAAACGCCGGAACAGGATGATGAACATTACCAGGATCGCCAAAAACACCATCCCCAGGGTTAGAATCTGCGACCGGTACAGGCTTTGAAGCATGTTGTTGTACAGCACCGCCATTCCGGTGAATCGGATTCTGTCTTCGGAGATTTTCATCTCATCCACCAAAAACCGATTTATTTTTTGGATCAGTTCGCCCCGGTTGAGGGTAGGATCGGTTTCTTCAATGCGCATGTTGATGCGAATCTGGTTGGCGTCTTTCGATAGATACGGGTTGAGAAACGTCTTCCTGGGCTCGTCCGGAAAAAGCTTGCGGTATAAGGTCAGGTCGTAATCGTCCGGAACCTTGTCATCGCTCAACAACCGAACCACCTTCAATGTCGTTGCGATGGAAAGCACTTTTCCGATCTCCGGAAGCGCCTCCAGGTAGTCGTGTATTTTTTCGACTTCCAGTAGTTTTTCCGGATGGAACCAGTAGTTTTCTTCTTGCACATCTTCCATGTCCGCGAAGGGATCATCGAACATATCTGGCTCTCCCTTCTGACTTTCCAGTTCCTTCAAGTAATCGAAAAAATCCTGATCCGCATCGATAATGATGTCGAGAGGCGTGGTGCCTCCCAGTTCGGTATCGATAACGCTCATCCCCTGATAAATTTCAGTGTTGGTTTTGAAGTAATCAATGAACCGGTTATCGACGCGTAGTTGGGAGATTCCGATGATACCCAGCACCACCAGAACGGCAGTCAAACTGAGGATCTTGTTTTTATGGCCAAGGGAAAACAAGGCGATGCCGTTGGTCAGGCGTTTGGTGGCATCGTAATTCGAAACCGCCCCCTGCGGCTTCATCAAACTCAGGAACGAAGGAAAAATAATAAACGCCAGGACAAATCCCACTGAAATGCCAAGGGTCATGATCCAGCCAAAATCTATCACCGGGCGGATGCCGCTGACCACCAGGGAAGTGAATGCGACCATGGTGGTGATGGAGGTATAAAAACAGGGTAGGAATATCCGCTTAATAGTTTGTCTGATCAGGCTGATCTGGTCTATTTCGGGATTTTCAGCATATAGTTCTCCGTAGCAGACGGTCACATGGATGGTCAGGGCGATGGTGATGATGATCAATATGGAAACAAAGTTTGAAGAAATGATCGTCACCCGCCAGTCCAGCCAACCCAGAGTACCCACCACCATCCAAACGGTCACGGCGCAACAGAGTAACGGCAGAATCACCCAGCGTTTGCGGCGAAAAAAGAGCCACATGACAACGATCATCAGGCATAAAACACCGATGCCGAAAACGGAAAGATCGCTTTTAATAAAATCGATCATGTCCGACGTAATCATGGTCACGCCGCCCAGAAAAATTTTTGCCCGGTCGCGGTATTTATCCAGGATGGCCCGTATTTGCGCGATTTCCTTGCCTTGTCTATCTTGCGTCTTTGCGAGATATTGTTTGAATTCCAGCGAAACCTGTTGCAGGGTTTTTTCCTCTTCCGGGGTCAGATTTCCGGGGTTTAGTTTCTTTTCCCTGAGTTCGGTTCTTTTTTCAAGGAGGGAGAAATATTTTTCATCCCGCTTGTATTTGACGAGAACCGACGTGGTTTTGCCATCGACGCTGGCGAGGAGCTTTCGGTAAATCGGGCTTTCCGTAAACTCCTTCAAGGCCATGTTTTTATCGACGCCGGGGGTTTCCAGAGTCCTTGGGTTAGAGCCCAGCTCGGATATTCTGACCTTGGGACTATTGAGCAGGGGCACATTCAAAATGCTGATGACCGATTTGACTCTTTCCAGTTGTTCCAGGTCTTTTGTTAATCCCCGCAGGCCGTTGAGGGAACTTTCAGACATCAAACCCTCAAAAGGGGTGTAGGTAATGATAAGAAAATCATCGCTTCCATAAACTTTGTTGGTGGCGCGGTAGTAGCGCAGGTCTTCATCGTTCTCCAGGACGAGCGAATCCGCTGAGGCATCCAGCTTGAAGTTCTGCACCTGAAATCCAAAAATAATTGCCAGCAGAACGATCACCCCCAGCCATGTACGGGGATAGCCCAATACCACTTTGTCGTATATACGGAATAAAAATGAACTCATGAAGTTAAGGGGAAGGAGCGATTTTTTATAGGCTGGCGGTTGATTTTTAATTTTACTCAAATTTGTAGAGGTGGAGATATTCCCAAGCCCTGGAGTTTCCGGGCATGGATATTTTCCCCGCAGGGAAATTTAGCACAAAATCACCCATCGCTCCACAAATAATTCCGAACAAAATTCAAACGGAAGGGTCGATCGCCGGTTTGACGCAACTGTTGTCAAGGAATCATTCCAGTTTTTTGATAGGGAGTCAGGAAACATCCATATCCTTGATTGTATAGATTGCGACTTCACCGAGACGCGGAGTATCCTATATTTGCCTGGACAGGCCGTCTTTGAACAAGGCATCTATTATTTGTTGTTTAAAATCCTGATCGGACATTACACTTAGGAAAGTTTTGGAAGTGTACGGCAATTAACGACTCTGCCGCAAGCGGACAGTGTATCCGACAAAGGTTTTCATTTAAAAGCCGTGGCCAGCGTGACGCTGGACCCGAATCGCAAATACTCTCTTTGCAAGCAAACGTTATCTCGACCAAACGAGTTTTTGCCTGTTGCCCCTACGGCTAGTAGCCATGGGGTATAAAACCCACTGGTGGGAATCAAACCTGTGGACTTGCGAGAATTATGCGGTATTTTCGCATATGGCTTCAGTCTGCGCAATCTCGGTATTATTCAGGGCAGGATATGGGATTCTCCTTTCGATTTGGATTATTAATACAGGTGGCAGGAATTCTGCTGGCGATAACTTTCCCTTTAGCCGCTTATTCCCAGGAACCTCACGACTTTGAATCCTACCGAAGCGAATGTTCCAACGGCAAGACAATCTATTGCATCGCGATTGGCATGGAGGAGCAAAAAGCCGGAAATTTGGAAACCGCTTTGGACCATTATCAGTCCGCTTGCGAAAGCCATCCTTTGCGGGGGCATCTGCGCGCCTGCACTCCCTTCCTCTCTCTGGCCCGGCAAATGAAGCAATTGGACGAGGCCAGCTCCGGATTGGAAGGTTTGTGCAAGGGCGGAGACGACATCATCTGTTTCTACCTGGCCAAAGAGTATTTTAAAATTACCGAGTATCACAAAGGATTTGTCCATTTGGAACGGTTGTGCCGGGACAATTTTCTTCCCCCGGATAAAGCCGATTACGGCCCTTGTTACCATTTGGCAAACAATCTCAAAAAAATAGGGGAACTGAAACGCGCGGAGAAAATTTTTAAATTCGATTGCGACCGCGATCCTCTTTCCGCAAAACCCAGTTGCGATCAGGCCGTGCAGTTGATGATCCGGCAAGGCAAAACCCAACGTGGAGAAAATGTCAAGGAAATGCAATGGATCGAAGCGGCGGCGCTGGGGGTCGCGGCGATTCCCCTTTTGGGCCTGTTTCTGTTGAAAAATGGGCGGAAATTTGCGTTGACGTTCTTGCGGATTCCGGCTCCGGCGCTTACGTTTTTTTGTTGGGCTTTGTGGGAACCTTACGCGAAACGGGAATTGATCCTCCGCGCCGATTTATTTTTTATTGTTCCTGCGGTGTTCCTGACGCTCCTCATCGCCTGGTTTGCACATCGTCGGCTTCAGGCTCAAATCCACTGCGAACGGCAACGATAAAAAGGGATTCCTTTGCTCTATCCTTGAGATATTCTTCCGCAAAAGGGTTCGGGCACTCCAATTTAATTTCTTCTAACGACTTTTTTACTGAATTTTCCCTCCATTTCCATTAACTTAGAAGCAAGGGGAAAAGTATTATAACCTGAAAAATCCCCTCATGACGGCCTGTATCAGATGGTGATGCAGGTCCGATTCCCCACTCTCCATCAATTACGAGGACCATGAATAAACCCGATTTAGTGAATATCGATAACCTGAGTAAAGGGAAAGGCGTTGAAGCCCTGAAACGTTCATTTAACGCCCATCGAAAATACACGCTGGCTAAATCTCAATCCGGGGCCACCCGGCTGGACCTTTATAAAAGTCTGGCTCTGGTGGTGCGAGACCATCTGATAGAGAAATGGATCGAGACTAAAAAATTTCAATACGATAATGACGTCAAACGGATCAATTACCTGTCCATGGAATATCTCGTGGGCCGGGTTCTGACCCAGAACATGGTCAACCTGGATTTAAGAGACTCCATCAGCAAAGCCGTTCGTGAACTGGGATACGAGCTCGAAGAATGGGAAGAAACTGAAATAGAAGCCGGATTGGGCAACGGCGGATTGGGTCGCCTGGCGTCTTGTTTCCTGGAGTCGATGGCGACGATGGACCTGCCTGCAAACGGGTACGGCATGCGTTACGAGTTTGGAATTTTTCATCAGCACTTTCAAGACGGTTACCAGGTGGAGGATGCGGACAACTGGCTGAGACATGGCAACCCCTGGGAAATTCCCCGGCCTGAGCATCTTCATCCCATCAAGTTTTATGGACACGTCAAGCACCACGCCCATCCCGATGGAAGCGAAACCTATGATTGGGTCGATACGCACGACAACGTCATGGCCATGGCCTACGACATTCTCATCCCAGGTTACAAATCCCAAACGGTGAACAGCCTGAGGCTCTGGAGCGCCCGGTCCACTCAGGATTTTGATTTCCAGCATTTCAACGAAGGAGATTACATTCAGGCTGTCAGTGAAAAGCAGAAAAATGAAACCATCTCAAAAGTGCTTTACCCCAACGATAAATCGATTCAGGGCAGGGAACTTAGGTTGAAGCAGGAGTATTTCTTCGTCTCCGCAACCTTGCAGGATATCATTGCGCGTTATAAAAAGGCGCATTCCAGTTTCGACCAGTTCAGCGATAAAGTCGCCATTCAATTGAACGACACGCATCCTTCCCTGGCGATTCCTGAACTGATGCGGATTTTTATAGATCTCGAGAGCATGCCGTGGGAACGTGCCTGGGATATTACGGTGAGGACGATGGGTTACACCAATCATACCGTTTTGCCCGAGGCGCTGGAAAAATGGTCGGTTGACCTTTTGGGCCATGTTTTGCCCAGACATCTGAAGATCATTTTTGAAATCAACCACCGATTCATGAATCAAGTTGCCCAGCAATTTCCCGATGATCCCGAGCGCCTTGGCAGAATGTCCCTCATCGAAGAGGGATCGGTGAAATTCGTCCGCATGCACAACCTGGCTTTGGTTGGCAGTCATGCGGTGAACGGCGTGGCGGCCTTGCATACGGAAATCCTGAAAAAAAGCTTGTTCAAGGATTTCCATGAAATGTTTCCAGATAAAATTCAAAACAAAACCAACGGCATCACCCAGCGCATCTGGCTGAAAGAATGCAATCCCAAGCTGGCGGAACTGATAACCGAAAACATAGGCGAGGGCTGGGCCAAGGATCTTACCCAAATGGACCGACTGCTCCCTTTGCGCGACGATCCTGCTTTTTGTCAGCGCTGGGCGGAAATCAAACAAAACAATAAAAACAAGCTGGCCGATTTTATCCTGCATACGATGGGCATCCAAGTCAACCCTCAGTCGCTGTTTGACGTTCACATCAAGCGCATCCACGAATATAAAAGACAACTTTTGAATGTCCTGCACACGATTGTTCTTTACACGCGAATCAAGAAAAATCCGCAAGCGGACCATTATTTGCCGCGCACGGTTATTTTTTCCGGTAAAGCCGCGCCCGGATACGTGATGGCCAAAAATATCATCAAATTGATAAACAGCGTCGCCAAAACCATCAACGCCGATGAACAGGTCGGCGACAGGCTCCGCGTTGTTTTTCTTCCCAATTATTCCGTTTCCCTGGCGGAAAAAATCATCCCCGCCGCCAACCTTTCCCAGCAAACTTCCACTGCCGGGATGGAAGCCTCCGGGACGGGGAATATGAAGCTGGCATTGAACGGGGCCCTCACGCTGGGTACGCTCGACGGGGCCAATATCGAAATCCTCGAAGAGGTGGGAGAGGAAAATATCTACATTTTTGGGCTAACGGCGAAGGAAGTGGAAAGCAACGTGCAAAACAGCTACCGGCCCAAAGATATCTACATGGCGAACGGGGAGTTGAAACAGGTGATCGATTTGATTCAGGAAGGATTTTTCTGCCCCGAAAGCCCGGACTTGTTCCATCCGCTCATTGATTCGATTCTTAATCATGGGGACCGGTTCATGGTCCTTGCTGATTTCGAATCTTACTGCAATATGCAAAAAAAGGTTGAGAAGGAATTTAGAGACACCGATCTCTGGACGCGGAAATCAATCACCAATTCTGCCCGTATGGGCAAATTTTCCAGCGACCGGACCATCGCGGAGTATGCCAGGGATATCTGGAACGTCAAGCCGCACCGAAGGAATGCGGAAAACGCTTCCGGTTGAAGCTTGATGTGTTTTTGAAAAGTTTTTTTAAGGTGACGGATTTTTACTAAAGGTTTTTAATCCCACTAGCCGGTTTAATTCCCCTAGGCTACTGGCCGTATGGGCAACTGGCAAAAAGCGTTTGCCTGGATAATGTTTGCTGGCCCCACTACGTGGGGAAGAAAAGCCTGCTACGCAGGAGGGCTGACCCTCACTTCGTTCACGAGCCCTTAAAAGCCATCATGCATAGCGCGTCAATATTTGGTCCAGCGGTACGCTGGTCCAGCCCCCAGGCTGGCCGCTTGCGGCGGGGTCGTTCATTCGGACCGGAGGCGCTGAAAGCTTCCGGTTTTTTTTGCGATGTTATCGGAGTATATGATGAAGGAATGCCCTTGCGGATCGGTTTTTCCCTATACCGACTGTTGTGGATTATTGATTAGAGGGGCGATTGGCGCCGATACGGCGGAAGACCTCATGCGGTCACGCTATACAGCCCATGTGGTAAAGGAATGGGACTACCTTGTTCAAACAAGGCATCCTGATGAAAGAAAAGATTTAAAGGATCTGGCAACCGCCAACGAGGGCGTTGAATGGAAAAATCTTGAGATCCTGCATTCTCAAAAAGGCGGTCGTGAGGATGATGAAGGGGAGGTGACTTATGTCGCGACTTTTGAGAAAAATGGTAAAACAGAAACCCTTCGGGAAACAGCCGTATTTTTAAAGGAAGAAGGACGGTGGTATTATTGTGGGGAACGGTCCCAACCAAAAATAGCGCCTCCGAAGACCAGCCGATCGACAAAGCCTTTTGTTCGCACCGAGGCCAAGGTAGGGCGTAATGATCCCTGCCCCTGCGGGAGCGGCAAAAAGTTTAAAAAATGCTGTGGACGATGATTCGTTCCCTGGAGGGTGCTTCTTAATGGATGGGTGTCATGGATACGGATAAAGAAAAAGGCAAGGGCGAAGCAAATAATACCGATGAAAAAAAGAAGCAAATTTCGTCGGATCAACAAAAAGAAAAAGACACGACTCTGGCAAAACGGTCTGGACAACGCCCCGCTTTGCCTTTCAATAGAAAACGGTTGACCCCGTAACGCAGGCCCCGTTACACGGGGGCTGGGAAGTGGGGCTAACGCTCGCTTCGCTCACGAGCCCCTGAGAGCCTATGGATTAAGGGGAAACTATAAATTTTTCAAAAACCCATCGTGCGTAAACATTGGGTCCAGCCCCCAGGCTGGCAGCGACACGCTGGTTGGGTCTATCCCCCAGGCGGGTCTAATCAATGAAGGCAAAAATAAAATCCGCTTACCTGGCGCCGGAAGGATTTCAGGACCGGCTGGTAAAGGAACTTGAGGGTGTCCAGTCCTGTCACGGAAGGTTGATTTTGACGGATCATCAGCCAACAAAACAGCCATTCTGGGCGCAGAATAGTTGGCGCAATCCCCTATTGATTCCCATAAAATCCATTTCAGACGCGGCCAAAAAGCTCAAAGCCCTGCAACGAAACTGGAGTCTGTATTCCTTTCAATTGCATCGCCGGGCCCAACTGATTCAGGAACAGCTTCCTCATGTTTCCGCAAAACCCCTGAACTTTCCAGCGCCGTTGCCTCAATCCCTCCTGGGGTCGTGGACTCTCCTGGACCGCGATACTCTGCTGGCCGCCAGCGACTGTTCGAGTTTGTTTGCGAATGGAGAAATGCATTTTGTGGAGGATAAAGAAAATCCGCCCAACCGGGCCTATCTCAAGCTCTGGGAAGCCTTGACCGTTGTTCAGCAACATCCCCGCTCCGGCCAGTTTTGCATTGACGCTGGGGCGAGTCCGGGGGGATGGACGTGGGTTCTGGCAAAGTTGGGAGCCGAAGTTTTGAGCATCGACCGGTCGCCGTTGGACGGGCGGGTGTTGGCAATGCCGGGAGTCCGTTTTCAAAAGCAGGACGCATTTTCCCTCAGACCGGAAGAGTTGCAGGAGTCCCGGAAAAAAACCGACTGGCTGTTCAGCGACCTCGTGTGTTATCCGGAAAAACTTTTCGACTGGGTCATGATGTGGGTGGAGTCTGGCGCGTGTGATAATTTCATATGCACGATTAAATTTCAGGGTGGCGGTGATACCCACATGGCGCAAAAATTCGCGGACATTCCCAACAGCCGGGTGCTTCATCTTTTTCACAACAAGCATGAGTTGACCTGGATAAAATTGAAATCCTGGGAAACATTACCCATCCAAAGTTAAATCCGTTTTGGCAACGGTAATGCAAGTCAGGCACGATCTGACGTCAGGCTTTTCCCCCGGTTCCACCAAACAGGTGACTATTCCCCGTTCAATGGTTGTAACACAGGTTCCACAGTTGCCCGCCCGGCAACCGCAATCCAGTATGATTCCATTTTCCTCCACAAAAGCGAGTGCGCAAGGTGGTTCAGATCACAAAAAAACGTGATTTGTCTCCTCGCAAAGGTTTAAAAGTACATCAAAATGGATAAGGATTATCGGTAAGATATCCAACCTGAAAAAGATGGGCGGATTTCAATCCGTGGTTTTGCAGAGTTTTGATTGGGCGTGAACTTTACTCCCCTGGTCAATGGTTTGATTTTTCCAAATGGGCGATGAAATCAGGGCAGGCGCAAAAAGTGAATATCGTTGGTATACAAAACCAGACAATATTATTTCAGGTGAACTAATTGATGAAGCCGGAAAAAATAGGAATAAACGCTGGCAAAATGGTTGAAAAAATGGAACAGGCGTTGAGGTATGTTGAAGGCATGAAAATTTATTCACCCAGTAAGATCAGTTCATTACCCAAACGTGGTTTACGGCGGATCGTTTCGCAAATAAAAATAAAAGAGCTGATCGGGTGAGTGGTCGCCTGTTTTTGATGTCGAGCAGGCGAATTTTTTAGATTATTCAACCCGCTGTTATTTTCCTCTCAATTGTCGTCAGAAAACAGCCGGGCCCGTTCCGATATTTTATATCCCAGGGCCAAAAGGATTTTCCGTTTGGTATCGACCCGGCAATCGCAGCCTTTTTCAACTCTGTCAATGGTTTGCACGGTTACTCCGGCCTTGCGGGCAAGCTCTGCCTTGCTCATCATTTTTTCTTCCCGCGACTGCTGGACGCAGTTCATCTTTTTGGCATGGATCAATCCAACCTTGCTTTTTTGAAGAGTAATCATTTTTGTATTCCTCGAGTTTACCTATCCATTTTTCCACAGGTCATTGTTTTAATTAATCCCATTGAAACGGTTTACTCTTCAAAGAACAATACCCCGATCAGAGTATTTCCATAACAGCACTAAATTTTGGCTGACCCAAAACCTGCAGATAGACAGAGACAACCGTTGAATTAGCGGGGTCTACCCTCGTTTTTTTCTGCTCACAGCCAGACCTCGCTCGCTAGACCTGTTTTGTCACTTTTTTCATCAAGAATGTTCAAATAATTTCACAAAAGTATTAATTTTTATAAATTAACTATAAATAAAATATTTAACCCGGAAAGTATGCACGAAAGCGATTGGAAGAATCCTTGAAAAAATGGGTGTTGTATAAAATGCTGGGTATCTTGAAAGTTTGGCACTCATTCTGCTTATAACCAATGAATAACCGGCATCTTTACATTGCCGATCCTTCATAAAAATAATTTCAAGTCACTAAACTGGAATTTGGCCCGCATCCTGATTTCATCAGGCGTCAGGATGAGCATCGACTTTTACCCGCGATCCGGAAAAAGAGGACTGGATATACCATGACAAATTTTCAAGGCGCAAATTCTCTATCCGAAAAAGATACCCTCGCAGTCCAGGAAATCGTCCATAGCCTTCATAAATGTAGCACGCGTCAAACTCTAAAAGCCCTATTCGGGTCCCATATTTTACCGCTCCTGAACGCGCATTCCGCGCTGTATGCCTGGACGGACCCGGACCTGTTAAGGCCGAGGCTCATCGATTCTATAAATATATCCAATGAGGATCTTGTTTCCATCAATCAATTTATCAATAAAGATCCGCAGGCGGGGTCCTTGTTAACGCATCCCTATCCTGTGATTGCCAGAGACATTGACATTCCCAAAGAGCACTCAACAAATAGGGTGGAAGACCCGTTTCGCGAGGAACCCTGTCGTCTCGACCCTTTTTCCAGGGAGGAGCAAAAGGTCAGTGACGGTTATGGTTATTTCAGCACCTGTAAAGCCGGGGTGATCACTCTGGCGCTCCGGGATACGAATCTGGGCGCCGGAATTCACAGGCGGTTGCCTTGCGAAAAACCCTGGATGATAAGAGACGTTCACGTTCTTGAGCAGATTCGGGCGCATCTTTTGATGGCGATTAAAACCATTGTGTTGACGGAGGAATTGGCCAGGCACAAATCAATGGTGGAAATTCTTGCGGATTCACCGACGGCTGTCGCCATGGTGGATCGCAATATGACCGTCAGCTACTGCAACTCCGCCTGGAAAAAGTTGATGTCAATGGAAGCAGGTTCACGTCTCGGCCTTGAACTGGAATCCAGATTAATCAAGGAAAAATCGAGGTGGGAACCGCCCTTCTTCACCAATGGAACAACCGGGCAAGATCCGGCCTATAAACTGTCGGGTGTGGAATATCAACTGAGTTTTGCCCGCTTGAGAGGAGCCGAAGATATTGACTCCTGGTTATTGCAGGTGAAATACATGCACAAACCCCATCAAAAGGTGAACGGTTTGATGCGGCAGGCGGGGTTGACTAAAAGGGAAATGGAGGCTTGCAATCTGATCCGTCAGGGCATTGATGCGAATGAGATTGCGAAGCAATTATTTATCAGTCCGCATACTGTTAGAACACACCTCAAAAGAATTCATCTGAAATTGGGGGTTCACACCAGAGCGCAGTTAGTCGCCGCCTTGAACCAACATTAACAAACACGGCAGAGATTTTACTATTGCCATAGGAACTGAAAATAAAATCCATCATATGGATTCAAACACACAGGGATTCAACGCACCTTGTGCTTAAGAGAGAATAATAAAGCATGTTTAATCCCATATTGAGCAAAAAGTTAAGCCTGAGCATCCTGGAAAAAACCTTTGGAGCCGACCATCCCAAGGTGGCTGAATCCCTCAACAACCTGGTCCAATCCTATAAAGATAAGAGCGATTACGAGAGCATGGAGCCGTTGCTTCTGCGTGCGATTGAGATGGGAGAAAAGTCTCACGGTCCGGATCACCCGGAAGTGGCCACCGCCCTCAATGACCTGGCTGAGTTGCATAGAAACAAGGGGGATTTTGCCAAGGCCGAGCCCCTGCTTGTCCGGTCGAGGAAAATCCGCGAAAAGTCATTGGGACCGGATCACCCGGACGTCGCCACGACTCTCAACAACATGGCGATCCTCTATGAAGATATGGGGATGTACGCTAAAGCTTATCCCTTGCTCCTGCAATCATTGAAGATTCGCGAAAAATCCCTGCGCCCTGATCACCCGGATGTGGCGGAATCTTTAAACAATCTGGCCGAGTTGTATTTTTTCGATCGCGGTGATTTCGGAAAGGCCGAGCCCCTGCTCAAACGCGCCTTGAAACTCAGGGAAATGGCCCTGGGGGTGGACCACCCGGATGTTGCCTCGACCTTGAACAACCTCGCCGTTTTGTACAAGGCGATGAAAAAATATTCCGAGGCGGAGCCTCTTGTCAAGCAGGCGATGAAAATCATCGAAAAAAAAATGGGGTGTGATAACCCAGAAGTTGCCGAAAGCCGGAATTTACTTGGCGAACTTTATCTGGAAATGGGGGAATATTCCCAGGCGGAACCCCAGTTCCAGCAGGCGCTAAAAATAAAGGAAAAATCCCTCGGGCCCGACCATGCGGAAGTTGCCCATATCCTGGAAAGCCTTGCGGAGGTGCACGAGAAATTGCAGGATTATGCCCGGATCGAGCCTCTTTTGGTCCGTTCACTAAAAATACAGGAATCCGTATTGGGTCCTGAGCATCTTGACGTGGCCAGAATTCTAGCGAGCCTGGCGGATTTCTACCGGAGCGAACAAAAATATAATTCTGCGGAACCGCTCTTGATGCGAGCCCTGAAAATACGGGAAAACTCACTGGAAGCG
>JADFGI010000396.1 GCA_022567815.1 Nitrospinota bacterium | reverse complement strand
TTTATTCCCACCAGTGGGTTTCATACCCCGTAGCTACTAGCCGTAGGGGCACCAGGCAATAATCGTTTGCCTTGATAATGTTTACCGGCAAAGAAAGATGTTTCAATTCGGGTCCAGCGTCACGCTGGCTACGGCTTTTAAATGAAAACCTTTTTCGGATACCCCGTCTGCTTGCAGCGGGATCGTTCATTCCTGCGCTAAAATTTTTGCGGAAGACTCCCACCACGGGCGTTGCGCCTTTTGTTCGCTGAAATTTGGATCCAACATGACGGGATTGGTTTTTCTGGACCGCACCAACTCACCCATTGTAAATCCTTCCCCCGCAATAATTGCGGCTATTGAAAATCCTTCCTGAACATCTTTTACCCGGATGACACCCCGCCGGGTAAACCTGCTTCCCAATCCCATTTCTGTAAAGGGATCTTTATATTGCAGGGTCACGGAGTACACATTGAATAAATCGCCAAAATCAATTCCATCTACATGGCCCACATTTATTATGACTTCCATATTATCAGCATTGACGGAAATCACTTCCGCCTCCAAAGGTAAGGGATGCAGAACCGTCATCATAAACGCATTGATCCGATGATTCAGATCCAGCAAGGCTTTGCCTATCGAACTGTTTTGAAATTTCGGCGAATCAAAATCCACTTTTGATGCGTCGAGGTCAAATGGAACTGTTCCGGCAATAGAATGAACTTTAAAATTCTTTTTTGCGATGGAATTTCCCAAATGATGGTTGGTGAGCTCCAGTTCAATTTCCACTTCCGCGCGCTGTTTCAATGCGTCACCAATATTCAAAATAATTTGCGCCCGGGATGGCGGTTTTCCCGGCGTGAAGTGCAGAACCTTTCCTCCTAATATAAATTGAACGGGATGATTGAGTTGGGTTCCTCGAGATTGCATTTTTGTTCCGGGCGATTTTTGTTTAATATGTTTGAACCCGGATTGCAGTGGAGGGGGGGAAAGGTGGAAATTTCCCTGGCCTGAAACGGATTGTTTGAGCATTTCCGCAATTATTTTTCCCGGATTGTAGGGAGCCGCCCACCCTGCTGGATTTTCCAATGGAATAATAGAAAGGCGGTTTTTATAATCGCCTGCGTCAACTCTCTGGACAAGAAACAGAAAAATTGGAATGCCAATAATGGAAAATATAAATTTAATTGTGTTTTGTTTCATAAGCTTAAATTATTCTCCCTTTTTAGTTTTATCGACAAAAATAGGCAAATCTTCATTTTGAAGGCAAGAAATATCTAAATATACGCAAAGTTCCATAAAAAAATTAGTAAAAAATGTCTATTTGCCTGACTTTGCTTTACCAATGCAATTGAGGGGTTGACCCTTTAAAATTTGAAAAGTAGAATCATGGTTATGAAAAAATATATTCTGTTTACATTCATATTGGCCTTGGCCTATCCCGTTTCCTCCTTGGCCGGGGAAGTACCGGACGGTATGGTATTGGTCCCCGGCGGGTGTTTCATGATGGGGACAAATAAGGTTTTCGAATATAAAATGGGATGGCAAAATGAACGGGAACGACCGGCTCATAAAGTTTGCCTTAACAGTTTTTATCTGGACAAATACGAAGTGAACCAGAAAAGCTGGCAAGCCCTGATGGGCTATAATAATTCTCCCATTAAAGGCGCTGATTTGCCCCTTTCGGAAATTGATTGGAGGGAAGCTGTCCGCTATTGCGCCAAAACAGGAAATCGATTGCCGACGGAAGCGGAATGGGAATACGCCGCGCGAGCAGGGTCCAAGGCCGACAACCCCTGGGGAGACGGCATCGACCGTGATTACCTATGGTACGGAGGAAATTCTTATCGCAAGCTTTGGCCTGTGGGCACGAAAAAACCCAATGCCTGGGGCCTTCACGACATGATGGGAGGTGTCTGGGAATGGGTTGCGGATTGGTTTTCCCACAGTTACTACAAAGATAGCCCTGTGAATAATCCCCAGGGTCCGCCAAGACACAGTTGGCGGGTTATCCGGGGAGGGTCCTGGGTGGACGATGAAGATTTCATCCATGTAACGGTTCGCTATGAGGGAATGTCCGATCCTACTGAAGACTACTGGGTAGGAGTCCGTTGCGCCCGGTCGATTCCAAAAAAATCCAAATAGTATTTTATCCAACACTCACCGAATGCCAACCATGTTGATTTTTAGATGAGTCCCTTTCCTTGAACGCCAAAACCGTCAACCGGATCTACAAAAAATTGAGCGAAACCCTCGTTAATGCCCGGTCCGAATTGAAATTTAAAAACAATTTTGAACTATTGATATCCGTCATCCTCAGCGCCCAGGCAACCGATAAATCCGTGAATGCGGTCACTGCTGAATTATTCACGAAATGCCCTACTCCACAAAATTTTTTGGAATATGGTGAAACTCGTTTACTGCCTCTTATTAAAACCATAGGTCTGGCCCCGACCAAAACAAAAAATATCATCCGCACCTGCCGGATCCTTATGGAAAAATTTGGCGGTGACGTTCCGGGAACCCGCGAATCTCTGGAACAACTGCCTGGAGTGGGAAGGAAAACGGCTAGCGTCGTTTTAAACGAAGGATTCGGGCAACCCACCATCGCCGTGGATACGCATGTGTTCCGGGTGGCCTGTCGAACCGGATTGGCCCCTGGAAAAACCGTACTGGAAGTGGAATCCATTCTCCTTGAGGTCACGCCGAAAAAGTGGAAAAAGATGGCCCACAGATATTTGATTTTGCATGGCCGCTATGTGTGTAAGGCCAAAAACTTTGACTGCGGTCAGTGCGTTATAAGGGAGGAGTGCGAATATCAGGAAAAGTCATTATAGGTCATCTCTAAAAATTCAACCTGGACTATGAGCCAGCCCCTTATATTAAGGGGTTGGCGATTGCAAAGGCCAAAAAATATCAATTGTTAGAGATCCCCTATAAAACTTTCCCTTCCACTAT
>JADFGI010000039.1 GCA_022567815.1 Nitrospinota bacterium | reverse complement strand
AGCATCGGAATCGATCTCACCCTTCAAGAAAGAGGTGAGATTGCATGTTCGACGATCTCGGACCTAATGAACAGGAACTGGAAGTGGTTCTCGAAAGTCACAGAGTTTAGATGTACGATCTTGGCCTCCACACAATTGCGAGCACCATCCTCCCCAACTCGCTATCGCGCCATGTGGATGAGCCATCCGGCTGATCGATCATCAGGACAGTAAACCGGCATCCATTATTGGCTCCATTTTAGGTTATGAGGGACAGGGATCTCTGTTGTCCAAATTAAAGGAAGAGGGGTTGGTCCTCAGCTTGAGCGCGGGGGGCGGCTCCAGTCACGACAACATAAATTCCATGAGCATAAATGTTTCTCTTACCAAAAAGGGAGTGAAGAATTACGAACAGATTCTTGAAATGATCTTTTCGTACATAAAAATGCTCAAGGAACACGGGGTTGAGGAATATACCTTCAAGGAAAGCCAGACCATGGCCCAGATCAATTTTGACTGGAAGGACCCGGACGAGGGCATGGGATTTGTCGCGGGCCGGTCGGCGTTGATGCAGGATTACAAATTGCAGGATATGGAAACGCTTCCGTTTCTTTACACGAAATTTGATCCAAAGGTATATCAGGCCATCCTTGAAACACTGACTCCGGAAAATGCGTTGGTTGTGTTGAAGACCAATTCGGTTGAAACCGACCAAACGGATAAATTTTACGGGGCCGAGTTTTCCCTGGCCGAAGTTGGCGGACCTGCGTTTGAAAGATTAAAGTCTCCGGTTCGTGTTGCTGAATTGATCTATCCAAAGGTGAATGAATTCATTCCGAACAACCTGAAATTGGCGGATGAAAAGCCGCATCTGGTGAGGGATGATGATTTGGCCAAAATATGGTTTCAGTTCGATGACAGGTTCAAACAACCCAAGGTGTATATGAGCCTTCGTATCGAAACTCCCCGCATTTACGACACCGTGAAAAACTCGCAATTGTCCGGCCTGTACATTTCCGCTATCCGGGAGGGTTTAAACGAAATTGTTTATCCGATTCAACTTGCGGGTTTATCGTATAGCCTTGGCTCTGGAAAGAAAGGCATCACTTTTTCCATCGGTGGATATTCGGAAAGGGTGGGGGACCTGCTTCGTCTTGTGACCCGGAACCTGAAAACGATACAAATCGATCAGCAGAAATTTGACAATCTTAAAGAAGCCAGGATTCGCGGATTGCAAAACAATAAATACGGCAAGGCATATTCCAGGGGAGGGTATTATAACCGCTTGATGTTGCTGGAAAAGCAATTTACGGAAGAAGAAGCCCTCGCCGCGCTAAAGCCTTTGACATTGGATGACGTTAAAGCTTACGCAGAGAAACTTTACGAAAAAGTTTACATCACCGGGGCGGCCTATGGAAACTGGACGGACGACAAGGTGAGTGAAAGTGTTCAAATCCTCCTGGACCAAATCCAAAGCCGGCCTTTGCCCAAGGAAGAGAGGTTTCAGGAAGTGGTTGAGATTCTGGACCCCGCCGAAAAGATCGTGTTTTCCAGGAAAATTCTGGACAACAACAATTCCCTGGCTTACGGACTGCAAATCGGTGAAAAATCGTTGAAACGGCAGGCCAAGGCCATGCTCCTTGCCGCCATCATTGAAAGTGATTTCTACACGGAAATGCGGACCCGGCAACAGCTCGGCTACATCGTATGGAGTTTTCAGCAGACCATTGAAGATCGTATGTTTTTACGCTTTATCATTCAATCGGCGAATCACGATTCGTTTGAACTGAAACGCAGGGTCGATACCTGGCTCCAAAACGCGGGAGACCTTTTGGACAACCTGACCGATGAAGAATTCGAGCGGCACCGGGCCAGCGAAATCGTGTCTCTCGAGAAAAAGGGCGATAGTATTGCTGAAGTTCTAGGCGATATCTATTATCTGGCAACGGAAGAGGATGGGGATTTTGATTACAAAAAGAAACTTGTGGAGATGGTAAAAAAAATGACTAAGGCGGAAGTTCTCACAGCGGGGCGGAAATGGTTGATGGATAGCAATACTCCCCGGTTGGTGCTCCTCATGCGGGCCAAAGACAATGGTGAAACGTTACCGGAGGGTGTTATCTCCGAAGTGAGTCAGTTTAAAAATCGACGCGGGGAACAAGCGCGACAGACGGCTCCGTTGGGAACCGGTTTATGAAATTTATTTCGCTTTTGAAGCGAGGGGCGAATCTGATAAAAATCGGCCGTGCGGTTAAATCCCTGAAAAACTCCACTGGTGAGAACAAGCGTCGGCGGGCAAAGAATTATTTGGTGGAGATTTTGGGGCAATCCCGGGGCCTGCCGGCAAAAGTCGGGCAGTTCATGACCTTTGGCAAAGAAGATCAGGATCTCAAAGACATCCTGGATGCCGCCATCACGCCGATGCCTTTCGATCAGGTCGTTTCTATCCTTGAGGAAAAATATCAAGCTCCCCTGAACTCTATTTTCCGCACTTTGGATAAGGATTGCCTGTCCGCTTCTTTGGGTCAGGTACATTTTGGAAAACTCAAGGATGGAACTGCAGTTGCGGTGAAAGTCCAATACCCTGAGATCGCCGATAGCGTGGAAGCGGAAATGGTCCTTATGGGCTGGATGCCGAAAGTGGGACCCGTCGTCAAATGGGGATTCCACATGGACGGATATCGCGACGCTTTTTGGAATAACTTCAAGCAGGAGCTGGATTATCACCAGGAAATCGCGCACCAGAAAAAATACGCGGAATTGACCGCTCCTTTAAAAAATATAATCGTCCCCAAAGTTTTTCCCGATCTTTCCTGTTCCACTGTGCTGGTTCAAAGTCTGGAAGAAGGTTTTGGATTGGAAAAAGCAGAGACCCTCGCCCAAACTTCCCGTCAAGCCATTGGCCGGGTAGTGATCCAGCATTATTTGCATATGCTGTTCCGGCACGGATTTGTCCATGCCGATCCGCATCCGGGGAATTTTGCGTTTCGTCAAACCGGACGGGAACAATTTTCCCTGATCGTTTACGATTACGGCTGTATTTTACAGATTCCAGATGAAGTCCGTTTGGGCCTGTTGCGGACCATCCTGGCTTTGCAGAATCATGAGCCGCTGGACCCGATGGCCTGCCTGAGCATGATCGGCTTTGATCCAGAAAAACTTCAGGATTTACGCTCGACCCTTCCGGCCCTCCTGCATGTATTGTTCGAACCTTTCCTCATTGAAGCGCCCTACGACATTAAAGACTGGCGCATGAGCGAACGGTTTGACCAGATCGTCGGCGAAATGAAATGGTGGTTTCGATCCGCGGCCCCGCCCGCCCTGATATTTTTGATGCGGACTCTGCATGGATTGTCCACCATGCTCGAACGCCTGGATGCCAAAATTTCCTGGCGGTTTATTCTGGATAAAATGTGTTCCGATATTTACCCGCAGGCCGAAGCCGTGAGCATTCCTGAAATTCCTGGCGACCCCGGAAAAGTCCTCCGCCTGAACGGAATCGCCCGATACCTCAAAGTCAACGTTGTCAAACCCAATGGCAATAAAGTCAGGCTCACCATGCCCGCGCGGGTAGCCGACAATATTGAGGACATCATCGACCCTCCGGTGATGGAGTCCATCGAACGTCAGAAAATAGATCTCGTCGCTATCCAAAAACGCGTCCACGAAACCGGTTTTGTTCCCCAGATATTATTTGATCTGAAAGATCCCGAACGCGAAGTCCTCGTTTGGTTGGAGTAACAGAGTTTTAAAACCGGCCCTGGGTTTGGTAGGATTGGCCATAACCTTGCGACAGATAGATAATTGACGGGAACGCGGTATGGATTCAGATTCAACCAAGCAAAATAAATTAAAAGCGCCAGTGGCTCCCCTGCCTCTGGTAAGGCATTTTTCTTATCCCGTCACCCGCCTTTTAGTGCGTACGCCGATCACACCCAATCAAATCACTGCGTTGTCGCTGGGGTTTGGCCTGGGGGCTGGAATTGTCTGCCTTAAGGCAGATTATCTTTCGATACTGATCGGGGCCATCCTGTTTCTGATTTGCTATGTGCTCGACAATTGCGATGGCGAGATTGCCCGTCTCAAAAATATGCAAAGCCGTTTCGGCATGCGCTTCGACACCTTCGTTGATTGGTTGGTGCATGCGGTTTTTTTCGTTTGTGTTGGGTGGGGAGCAACACAGGCCACTGGACAGGAATGGTGGTTCTGGTTGGGCGTGGCCACTTCGGTAGGGGGTTGTATTAACTACGGCATCGAACTGTACAAAAACAAAACCCAGCTTCACTCAACTGAATTGCCGGAGGGGGAATCCGCGCCTCAAGGAGACGATACCAACATGGACCGGTTTGTATTGAACGCCCGGACTGTCCGTAGTGATTTCTGCTTCATTGTTCTGGTGTTGAGCCTGGGAGGAGTTTTAATGTATCTGCTTGCGCCTGCCGCCATTGGTTCCCAGGCCTACTGGGGATTGCAGTTTGCCAAGGCCGCCCGGCGCTGGCACGTCTAACTCGCTCCCGCGAGGGGGAAAGTTAAGGCTACACTCGCCCCGTTACACGGGGAGGAAGCTTGGGCCTGACGCTACGCGAGGCCCTGAATACATACAAGGGGTACACTTCGCTCACGAGCCCCTGAAATCTCTGGAAAAAAATACGGCATAATGGAAGATATGGTCAGCAATAAATCCATTGCACGTTAATATTGGGTCCAGCCCCCAGGCTGGCACGTTTAGTCCCGCTACACGGGGAGGATAAGTTTAGGGCTACGCTCGCTCCGCTCACCAGCCCCTGAAACCTCTGGAGTAAAATACGGAACAATGGAAGATATGGTCAGCCATAAATCCATCGTACGTTAATATTGGGTCCAGCCCCTAGGCTGGTGGCTGATTTCGTCCAGACTATTTTGCAATTGTGATGGACGAAGCTTGTCTGGGGGCAGGTCCACCAGCAGTTCGATGCGCCGCTCCAATTCCCTATATACCTTTTCGAACACGCTCAATTTTTCGTGAAATTTGCCTTTAAAAGCGGCGGGGTCTTCCATGCTCCAATGGGCTTTGACCGGATTCCCCGGCCAGACCGGGCACACCTCGCCTGCCGCGTTGTCGCAGACGGTGATGATGGCGTCCATCACCGGTGCGTCGGGAAGGGTGAACTCATCCCAACTTTTGCTTCGGAGGCGGTCGATGGGGTGGCCGTACGAATCAAGCAATGCGATGGCCACGGGATTGACTTTGCCAACGGGATGACTCCCGGCGCTGTAGCCGCGAAACCGTTTACCACCGTATTCTTTGATGAGCGCTTCCGCAAGGATACTGCGTGCGGAATTACCTGTGCAGAGGATGAGAATGTTCAAGGGTGATTTTGTCATGATGTTTCCTTACTTCACGGGAGTGCTTTAAATAAATTTGAAATTTTCAAGATACCTCCTCAGCTCAGTCCTCTCCTCCAATGGAGGAGAGGAGGAAACCCAGAGTACCCACAGGGTGAATCAGGTTTTATATATCCCTCTCCCTTCACGGGGAGAGGCTAGGTGAGGGGTGGTACCAGTCGGTGTCGGTTTTTTTTCAGTCTGCGGTCTTGGCGGCTTTGCGTGATAAAAAGGTTTTGGGGTTATTCGGTTGTTCTTTCAAATCTCCCCGACCCCTGTGGTATTTAACATTAGCCCTCATGCCCGGAACGGGTACTTCGTGGAAGGGGGAGCAACCGATCCCCCCTTTTTAAAGGGGGTTAGGGGGATTTTTGAGAACTTTTTTCCTCTAAAACCAATGCTTTCCAGCTTTACCCCCCCTTTGCCCATTTTCTTGAATCCCTCAGTAATATTTGCGGGTACAGAAATCGCAGACCGTCTCAATTGAGAAGTTAACCCATACTTTTCTTCTTGGGGAAAAATTTTCGATTGTTTATACACCGACAAAACCCACTGATGAGCTTTCTGCCAGACTATCAGATCCTCAAAACTTTTAGCGGGTTCCCTGCTCATTATTTTAGTATTCCATATTCTACATTTTTGCTTCTAGATTCTAAATTCTAAATTCTAAATTCTGTATTCTATATTCTTTCTTATTATTTATCCCGCTTCCAGTTCCCGGAACAAATTGGCCTCGGATCTTTGAAACAACGCCACGCTGGCGAAAAGACTCCCCAAAACGCTGGCCATGATACCGGGGCCCACGCCAAGAAGAAAACTCTCAGCCGTCACCCTTCCCCGCATGACGTCGTTCATCATAATGCCTGTTTGAGCAAATGTGTCCCCCATATTGATTCCCACTTCCTGCAGATAATAAACCCCACCTCCGCCTATGAGACTGCCTGCAAGCGATCCTAGAATTCCAATCGAAAAAGCTTCAACACCCAACATCCACACGAGTTTCCAGTGAGTCTGACCCATTGCCAGCAACAACCCTAATTCACCATAACGGTGAATTCCATTGAGCAGTCCGGCGTTCCACAATACCAGCACCATCAAAAGAACAATTATTCCAACAAAAATTTTCTTTACCATCTCAAACACCTCGACCATATTATCCAGGTTTCTTTGTTCCAGAACGGACAACACAATGGGAAAATCATCCTTTGCCCAATCTTTGGGCGGATTCAGCCTGAGGTCATTGAGTCGGGATTGAAGTTCAATTTTAAAATTTTTATATTCCTTGTAGGAAATATGGGAAGGCAGAAACCCCAGAAAATCGGTGACCGTGTCTTCCATATAAAAGGAATCCTGAGCGTCAGCTAAATCAATCAAAGCCATTTTCTTGTCCATGGCAAACACGCCAAACCGGACTAGACCCACCACCTTATAATTGTCCGTAGCCAACCCGCCGTCGAAGGTTTGTCCTAACAATGTTATCGTCTGGTCAAGCTCCACATCGAGGCTCCGGGCCAGTTCATATCCCAGAAGTATTTCTTTCGGCCCCTGAGGAAGCCTCCCCCGGACAAGCGCACCTTTCAAATCCAGCCTATCCACTTCTCGTGAATCCGGTGAAAGAAGATCCAAGGCCATACCGATGATTGGAGTCTGGCTTTTGGTTTCTCCATTTTCATCCGGGACATCAGCAATGGCTCCCCAACGAATGCGAGGAGCCCATTTTATAATCGGATCGCTGTTTTCTCTCAACCATTGGTGGATCTCATTCTGGGAGGTCAACGCCCTGTCCATGGGGTTCAGGTGTTCTTCATCATAAAAGGGTTTGTTGACCAACCGCAGATGGCCGGTATCCAGGTTTGCGGTGGAGTCGATCATCCCCATGAAGATTCCCTCCATGAATCCGACAGTAAAAACGACGAGAGCCACCCCTGCGGTCACCACCAAAAAAGGGAATAAAGACCGGTTCTTGTCACGCAGAATCCCCTGTAGAATCCAGCGAATCATGTGATCGCCCTCCCCCTCAAAGCCAATGTAGGGTCCAGACGCGTTATCTTTCGCACCGGCAACCAGGAGACCAGAACCATGATGCAAACGATAATTATCATTGTGGAAACCACCTCGCCTGGATGAATGTCCAGCAGGATGTTTTCATTCACCGGGATGGTCGATTCGCTTAAATGGGAAATGTCCAGCCCCACGCTTTGAAACCAGGTAAACAATAGCGTTCCCAGAACCAGGGCGACAACAACTGACAACAGTGCCGCCATGCTTCCTTCCAGGGTAAATAATCCGACGACCTGGGCGGAGGTCATTCCAAACGCCATCAGGGTACCGATTTCTTTTTGCCTTTTGAATACGTTTAAAATTTGCGTATTGAAAACCCCGATGCCGGACAGAAAAATTAATATCACCCAAAATATTTTTCCGTAGCGCCGTTCGTTTTTGATCAGGTTCAGAATATCGGAGATCAATTCATCCACCGTTTGAAACTCTATTCCCTGCACCGGCCCCTGATATTCCGCAACCGCCACCCAACTGACTTCATCGGGCCTTTGCGTCATGTCTTGCAGGTGATCCAGGCGTAACCATAGAACGCCCCCATCAACCCGCGAGTTCACCAGGGTCACCACATCCACGACCAACAAGTCACGTGCATCGACCACACCAAACCGGTCCCGCCATTTCAGGACCGCCGTATCACCTTTTTTCAGGTGGGCCTTTTGGGCCATTTTGATTCCAAGAACCGCGGGAATGATATCTTCCACTTTCTCTCTGTAGGACTTCAATCCTTCCAGAGGTAAATCCAGCAGGGTCTGGTTGATATCAATCCCCCGCAATTGAACGGGATAAAGACGGCGGTTTGGAAACAACTGCCCCTGTTGAACCAGAGCTTCGGCCTTTTGGGAAGGCGGCAGGTTTTTAAGAACCTCGGGGACTTTCAGCGAATGATCTTCCCACTCTGTGGGAGACAGGATATCGAATCCCGGAGCCTGGTAATGGCCGCCCGCGACATCGGTACGAATCATGTTGCGGGTGGTTTGTGCCTGGAATCCGTTGTACAGAGAAATATTGAAAACCACCGCGATCATGGCGAGAGCGGTCACCACCACATTCAAGACCGCACGGATTCCCTGACGGGAAAAATTTTTCCAGGCGATGTTAAAAATCATTCAAGACTCCCGAAACCGTTCCGCCTCTTGTCCCAGCACACCCGCCCATCTTCCAGACCCACTTCGCGGGTCACATATTTAGTCACTTTTTCATCATGCGTCGAAAACACAAAAGCCGCTTTGAATTGCTTGTTCAGTTCGCGCATCAGTTCCAGAATCTGGTAGGAATTTTCAGCATCCAGATTCGCGGTGGGTTCGTCAGCTAGAATCAAAGCGGGTTTTTTTACCAACGCCCTTGCGATGGCAACACGCTGGCACTGGCCACCGGAAAGCTGGGAGGGTCTCTTTTTGATCTGATCAGACAGCCCCACGCTTGCTACCATATCCATAACCAATTGACGAACTGCTGACTCCTTGTTTCCATCCAGCAGAAGGGGGAACAAAATATTTTCATAAACCGAATACACGGGCAAAAGATTGTAGGTTTGAAAAACGAACCCCAGGTTTTTGCGCCGGTATTCCGCCAGGGCCGTCCGGTTCAATTCGCCCAATTTGACATTCTTAAAAAAGATGCTTCCTGACGTCGGTTGATCCAGCCCGCCGATCAAATTCAGGAGAGTGGTTTTGCCGGAGCCGGAAGGGCCGACAAACGACATGAAAGCCCCCGCTTCAATTTCCAGGCTGATTTCATGCAGGGCGGTAAAATCTTCACTGCCCACCCGGTACACCTTAACCACCTTTTCTATGGAGACGATACTGTTCATAGCCCAACGTCCATTTCAAAAATAACCGATAAGAGTCAATCCTATGAGAGATTCGGTCCCGTTAAAAATTGGGGTTTTACTGAAAAGCCTGCCATTTTTTTTCCCTGTCTGGACGCTCCCTCCCCATCGCCCCTGCAAATATAAAAATACCTGATCGGTTACAGAATATTCTATTTGAGGAATGATCTGGAAACTTCCATCGCCGATGTCATAAAGTCCGAACACCTGCCAAACGATGTCGATGCCATAAGGCATGTCAAACAGGAAACCAATCTGCTGAATCGTGGGTTCCTCTTTTGCGAAGGTCAAGGTAAACCCATCCTGACGAGCCGACAAGAAATATTCCACCAGAAAATGGAGGCCTTCGCCAACATTAAAGGTGTAGTCGGCCCCCAACACCGTGTCAAAGCGCAACGGGTCGCCGTTTTTATTATGTTCGATATCCAGCCGCCCTTCGTTCCAGTAGGCGAAATTGTATTCCCCTTTGACGTGATAGCCCAGTTGGACCAGTTCCTGGGAAAATTGCGCCAGATCCTGCAGGTCCGTCTGCGGATGATATTGAACCACAACGCCCGTTTCCCATCCGGCGATCAATCCCTCCCATCGCAAACCGGCAATCAAATGATCTTCCAACCTGCCCGGAACCACCCAGCCCTGCATGGAGGTGGTATCGTCGAAAAAATAAGTGGCACGCACGCCATCGACCCCCCGCGTTTCAGGAACCACTCCGGTGACATCGCGGGTATCAAAAAACCCCAGTGGGCGAAAGATGAATCCCGCCCCAAAAAGAATTTTCTGCCGTCCTCCGCGAATATTCATTCGGTCATTGCCAAACCGCAACCAGGCGCGAAAGAAATCCACATCCGATTCATCGCGCAATCCCGCTTGCACACTGGGGCCATCCGCCTGCTTGGCGTCGGCGGACAATTCATAGTCCAACGCCCAATCCTCGTGCGTCCAGGCATTGCCTAAAAAGCCAAGTCTCAGTTCTGCTTCGCTATCGAAATCTTTATGATTCGAGGGAGAATCAAAAATATAGGAACTCCCTGCCTTGACGCGACCTTCAAGGTCCCAATCGAATGCCCAAGAGTTAAATGGAAGAAAACTAAAAAGTAGCACAAATATAAGGAAGCGGATGACCGTCATGTGGGCAATCAAAGAGATTCAAGAACGTGCCCAATTCTCTCACAATTGTTCTGAAAATTGTCTGCAAACTCAAGCACACGCCTTGCGCTGGCGTCTTGAAATTGGATGTCTATTCGGGAGAAATAAAATAACTGCATACTCAACACGGTAATAAAACAGACTTCCTCGCTGTGGGGAGGAAATTTAAACGCTCTTCTTTTTTGGTTGACTCTAAGGAGCCTTGGCAAGCTTTTGTAGTACGGGTGTTTTTGTTGTATTAGTCTTTGCGGACCCTTAATCCTTTTTTATTTTACCACAATTAAATTGTGGGGGTTTTATCCCCGCTTCGCTGGCCCCGCGTGAGCAAGTTCGCCCTCCGCGGAGGAGTCAGGCGGGTTCAGAGGATTCGACAATTATTTTCCAAACTCCTTTTTCCTTTTTCCACACGAGGAATTTTCGCCGAATATCAGAAAAAGACTTGGATTGAAAATTTTCTATAAACGACATTTCAATTGTATCCCCTTTTTCCAACATTTCGAGGTCATTGATCTCAACTTTAATCTGCTGAATTTCGTCCAGGGATTTACTCTGCTCCTTCTGCCAATCCTTGAACGATTTTCCTCCGCTCTCAAAACTCCGCGAATAAAACGAAAAATACGAATCCAGTTGCTTGCTCTGCCAGGCCTTGAGCCATATCAAAAACTGAGACATGACAACGTCGATGGAGTTCCCGGCATTTTCTGGAGCCACCCGTTTGGAGGATGTTTTTGAGATCTTATTGGGGCTTGATTGAATTTTCCCTGCTAAAAGAATCAGGGAAGGCAAACCATATTTTTGCTTTATTTCCGCCGCTATCCGTTCCGCCGTTTCTTTGGATGGATAAGGACCCAACCGGACCTTGAACCAGGGTTCGTCCATTTGGACAAAAACCATGAAAGGTTTGTATCCCTTTTTCACCAACCCATCGAAAAATCTTTTCGCGTTGGATTTAACCTTGAAAGAATTCAACTGCAACTCATAACCTGCGCTGGAAACCGGGGAAATTTTTAGAGCCTCTGACATACCCCCCCTGGCATTCTCCGCCGCTTGCAGGTCACCCCAGTTTAAAATTGCCACTAAAGCCAAAATCATTCCAAATATTACACACAAGTTTTCTGGAAAAAACCGGGATGGCATTGTGTTTCCTTTGGCGACTTTCAGATCACGCATAATATGAGGATAAAAATTCTCATCCAACTAAAGTAAAGAGTCCCTAAATTTATTATTCGGCCCTGATTTAATAAACATTAATTTTTTTATTTGGATATTTTATAGGTGGGAATGAAACTGTCGTTCCCCTTAAAGACCTTTGCGTAGGGGCGGCCATCTTCGTTAGCACTGGGAGCTTACAAATCCCCCCAGCCCCTGTGGTATTTCACCTTTGCCTCATGCCCGGCACGGGTACTTCGGTGAAGCGGGAGCACCCGGTTCCCCATTTTTAAAGGAAGTTATTACCGTTCCTACACAAGTGACACCCAAATGCTAGTGCTGGACCCGGATGGCAATAACTTTCTCTGCTTATTAAGATTTTCATGGGCTCGTGACCCCAGCGTGCCCTTTCCTACCCCTTGTATGTTTCCAGGGCCTCGCGTAGCGTCAGGCCCAATTTTCCTCCCCGTGTAACGGGGTTCCTCCCCGCGTGGCGGGGGGATCACATTAATTTTTCAAGATAGGGAATCAATTGATCCGCCCCGACGGCAGAGGACCGGGCCTTGAGGATACCTTCGCTGTCGATTATCAGGATTGTTGGCATGTCCCTTTGAATATAAGTCTTGTGAAGGGACATCTCCGGGTCCAGCAAATAGGGGAACTTGACAGCCTGGGGAAATCCTTTCAGATAATCTTCCACCGCTTCCCTGGAATCTCCGTTGGTGTTGATCCCCAATACCACCAACTTGTCCGACTTGATTTTTTCCCGCACCTTGTTAAACTCCATCGCCTGATTCATGCAGGGAACGCAAATGTGAAACATCCCCACCAGCACCACCTTGCCTTTGAGGGCGTCCAAAACAAACTTTTCACCCGCCAGCGAACTCAAGCTAAAATTGGGAGCTTTATCCCCAGGAACGGGCGCCCCCGCAAATACCGGGTTGGCCGACAAAGCAATAAGAATTAAAAAAGACATTATCTTACGCATGATATTTACCTTTATAAGGAATAAAATTCCGATTCATGGCTCTTTATTTTGGGCTCATTTCTCTTTACACAATTATCTTAAAATACGACAGCCCAATATGGAAGGTAAAAAAACGGTTTCAATATCTCTGGAAGCAACGTTCATTACAGTGAAATTATTGGTTTAAACCAAATTATTAGTCTAAACCATTGCTTAGCAGAGAATTTTCCTTTCCTGGTCAATATTATATATTTTTAAGAATTTGCTCTCCACATGGCATGATCTATTTGTTATTATAATGACAGATAAGCCCTAAAACCTGAAAAATTATACATTTCGACATGATGCCCAGATTTTTAATTTCCATTCTCATCATAATTCTGTATCCCGGTCTTGCCTTATCCGGCACCCTAAAAGGTAAAATCACTTACTCAGCCGAGGTCAAACTTCCCAAGTCCTTCAAAACAGGCAAATTTAAAAAAGCCTGCGGGCCGGAAGTCCCGAACGAAAAAATGCTGGTAAATGATAAAAAATTGGAAAATGTGGTGGTTTCGGTCGAAGGGAAAAATCTCGGTGGCACTCCAGGGAAATATACATTTGACCAGAAAAATTGCCGCTACGTGCCACATGTGATGGCCATGATGAAGGATTCGGAACTCAAAATTCATTCCAGTGATCCAATCAATCACAACCTTCACACCTATTCTTTTGACAACGACCCTGTCAATATCATGTTTTTACCCAACCAAGATGATTATGAGCAGGAATTTGAGGAGCCTGAAATCATAAAAGTCGAGTGCGACCTGCATTGGTGGATGACCGCATGGATCATCGTTACGGATAATTCCTTTTTTGATATTTCAGGTCAAGAAGGAACCTTCGAGATTCCCAACCTTCCGCCGGGAAAATACACCATCAACGCCTGGCACGAAATTTTGGGAAGCAAGAGCCAGACGGTGCAGGTTGGGGAGGGCGTTACCGAGATCAATTTTGACTTTTCGGACGTCACGCCACAAATATCGAAAAAATGATGCCCAATGAACGACCCCGCCGCAAGCAGCCAGCGTGACGATGGCTCCTCCGCGGAGGGCGAGTTTGCTCACGCTATGTAACGTTTTTTTGGGGCTCGTGAGCGAAACGCACGTCTGCCCCGCATCACCTCCCCCCGGTGCGGGGGGAATAAAA
>JADFGI010000395.1 GCA_022567815.1 Nitrospinota bacterium | reverse complement strand
GGGCTCAAAGTCCCAGGCAACTGTTCGGGTTTATTAAAGAGAGGGCATGACGACCCACGCTAACCCACGGGCTTACAATCCCAAGGGGGAAACGGTCTGCCAGGCCCCGAAAACATTCTGTGGACCCTGTGGAAAACCGAAAAACGCGGTTTTCCACAGGGTCCACAGATTCAACTTCTACAACAAATCTGGCTATTTGCAAAGATACAAGGGGGATTTTCTTGAGAACTCTTTTCCGCAAAAACCAATGCCATCTTCACAATAATCAATTTCCTTTTTTAAAAAACCTCTTATGCAAAGCTCTCTCGGCGGAGGAGTGGATATTTGGCAAAACACTTTAACCAAACCTAAAAACGTGGTACGGCGTGAGCAAACTCGCCCTCCGCGGAGGAGTCATGATGAACTATTGGGGTCAATCAAATGATATTTTCGACCAGGGATACAAGGCCTTGAGAAAAAGCGTCTTGCTCTTTGGATTATTTTTTACGGCGCTGGGAATCATGATTTTCATGTTCCCCAAACTCATCGCATATATGGTCGCATTTTTCATCCTTTCAGTAGGAATTTTCGGCTTACTGCTGGGATACAGGATTTGGAAACTGCGAAACCAGGCCCGTCCTTTTGATTGGGAAGACGAGCCCTTGAAAACCCAGGTTGAAGTGGAAAATCCTGTGAGTTATCGACGAACCATCACCTTCATCCTGAGGTAAGATGCGAACCGTAACCTGCGACGGACTGGATAAGGACTGGAGCGTTATCACCTTCGGTTGCTGGCAGATCGCCCCCAGCGAAGGATGGGGAGATGTTTGCTCCAAAAAGGAAGCCGATGCGGCTGTGAAAGAGGCGCTTGAACAGGGTATCACCGCCTTCGACACCGCCGAAGGTTATGGGGATGGCGAATCTGAACGCCGTCTTGGGCAAGCCCTCGGTCCAAAAAAAGATGACGTCGTCATCATTTCAAAAATCTGGCCCGACGCCGAATTGACCCTCCCCAGCTACCAGAAACATCTCGAAGACACCCTGACCGCCCTGGGCCGCGAATACGTGGATGTTTACCTCATCCACTGGCCAGGAAGTTATTTCGACACTTCCGAAAAAAGCGCCCGGCTTTGCGATATCATGAACGCTTTAAAGGAAAGCGGCAAAACCAGAATCGTCGGACTTTCCAATTTCCATGAGGAAAACCTGAGACTGCTGGGGAGTAAAATTTCCCGTTTTTCCGTTAACGAGGTTCCCTACAACATGTTGGAACGGCGGTATGAGGGGAACTCCCGCCAAATTTGTCTAAAATCAGGCTTGGAATACATGGCTTTCTCCCCCACCGCTCAGGGACTCCTTGCCGGTCGAGTCAGCCGGGAAGCCAGAAATTCTCCTACACGGCAATCCAACCGGTTCTACCAGGAGCCGCTTTTTTCCCAGGCATTGAAGGTTTTGGAAACGGTGAAGGACATCGCCGATGAAGCTCAACGAAAACCCGTCGAAGTGGCGGTGGCCTGGGTTCTTGCGCAGGACAATATTCTAACCGCCATCGTCGGGTCGCACAAAGTGGAACAAATCCGCGAATTCTCAGGGGCCGCCGATCTTAAACTCAGCAAACAGCAGTTGCAACGATTGACCTCTGCGGCTTCTGCCTTATGAGCAATGAAGAGGATTGGAAAGAACCCTACGAGGAAAACGGAATCACCCTGGGGCCCGAAGAAATTCTGCGCCGGGAAATCGAAAAATCCAAAAACCTGAAGGTCGAGCGGCTAAAGCTAAAAGATGAGATCGATAAATTGCAGGCAGAAAACGCGCGACTGGCACAAAAAAATCAGGCGCTGGATGAAGAAATTAAAAAATCCCGGTCCACATCCAATAAAGACGCCGCGCCCATCCAACCCCAATCCTTTTCGGCCCATTCCCCAAGGTGGTCCTTATTTCTCTTAATATTTAATAGTTGCGCCCTGGCAATCCTTCTATATTTTCTTATCCAGAAATGATATTGTCTTCCTGAAAAAAAATTATTTTGACGATTTTTCGAATTGGCCTCTTGGGAAAAATTAAACTAAAATGCCCGAAATTGAATAAAAGTTGAATCCATGCCAAATAATTTTCATCAAAATTTTATCATTACATGATTTTAACCGCTACTCCGTCGACTCCATCATAGTTATGAACTGTGATTATTAATTTTAAAGAAAGGAACAGGTGAAGCCAATATGTGGGTAATTGAATTTCTTCACGTTTTAGTTGGAATTTTATGGATCGGCCTGCTGTACTTTTTCAATCTGGTTCAGGTGCAGTCCATGCCCAAAATGACGGAAGAGGGGGCGGCGAAAGCGTATACCCAGATCATCCTGCCAAGGGCGCTTTTCCTGTTCAGGCATGCGGCCCTGTGGACAGTCATCACCGGCATTGCTTATTACATGATTGGAAGGGGAACCCTTGAAGGCATCCCCAGTCCTGAAATCATGATCGGCATGCTTCTCGGCATCATCATGGCAGGAAATGTCTGGTTCATCATTTGGCCTAATCAAAAAAAGATCATCGCTGGAGCGCTGGAGGGCGACGCACTCGCCAAAGGCAAGCGCAACGCCTTTTTGGCCAGCCGGACCAACGCCTGGCTCTCACTGCCCATGCTGGCCTGTATGGTTGCGGCCAACCACGGAGGATTTGGTTTCTAGTAACCAGCGTGACGCTGGACCCGAATGGCAAATACTTTCTTTGTTAACAAACGTTACCTCGGCCAAACGAGTTTTTGCCTGTTGCCGCTACGGCTAGTAGTCACTTGGTGGATTAAAGATAATTGGAAAAAGGGCTGTTCCGAAAAATCGGTACAGCCCTTTTTTTGTCTTCTGGCTCCAACCAGCGTGACGCTGGCTCCTCCGCGGAGGGCGCTCGCTCCCGCGAGGGGGGAATTGCTCACGCCGTGCAACGTTTCTCCGGGGCTCGGGAGCGTAGCGAGCG
>JADFGI010000394.1 GCA_022567815.1 Nitrospinota bacterium | reverse complement strand
AACTGCCACCACACACCACAGGCGGGTTTGACTTCACCGGAGCCGACTGCCGTGGCTGGTTGGAGGATGCGGGTTTTCGCGAAACCCGGTGTGAACACCTTGTCGGCCCCGATTCCATGGTGATCGGGATTAAGTGATTGCAGTTAAAATCCTCTAACGGAAACACCGATAAACACCAATGAAGCGGCCTTTTGATAAACTCAGTAACTTGCGGGTCTTCCAAATCATGTTTCGATTAATTGGCCCATTTTTTCCAGGAAGATTTCCCTGCTGAATTTCCCGGCCCGTTGTTCACAGGATTCACGCATGGTGAGTGCCTGTTGAGGGTTCAGTTCATGAACAGCGTCGATAAGGTCTTCGGGGCCGGGGTTGGCCGGGATCAAAACCCCGGTTTCACCATGAGTTATGGTTTCCAATAATCCGCCTTCGGCCACGCCCAGCACTGGTTTTCCCGCCGCCAGGGATTCGACGGGAGAAATGCCAAAATCTTCCTCCCTGGGGATGTATATGCTGGCGATGGACTTTCCCAGCAGGTCTTTCAATTGATTGTCATCGACCGGGCCGACAAAACGGATGTTCCGGCTTTTTTCGGCCAACGCTTTCAGCCTTCCCATTTCGGGTCCGGTCGAGGCGATGATGAGGTGTTTGTCGGGCATTTGAGCGAAGGCTTTGACGATAACGTCCACGCGCTTTAAAGGGTCCAAACGGGCGAATGAAAAATAATAATCTTCCTGCCCCAACCAATGAAAGTTTTGCGTGTCGCAGGGTGGATAAACAACTGTTGAATCTTTGTGCAAATATTTTTTAATTCTTTTTTGAACGTTGACCGAATTGGCGATTACAAGATCCATCTTGCGGATAGCGGATTCGAATAACGGCTGAAAGCACAGGTTGAATGCGCGGTGGTTCAGGTTTTGACTGAAAGACAGGGAGGCCAGCCGGTATTCCTTGAGGTCGTATAAAGAGCGCGGCGGCGTGTGGCAATAATAAATATTTTTTCCGTCAGGATGATTGTGGACCGCAAGCGGCGAATCCTGACCGCTGTAAATCACCGTTTGATAGTTTTTTAAAAATTTGGTTTTTAAACGAAATCCATAAAATCGTTTAACGGTGCGCCACCCCAAAAGATGAGAGCGGATTTTCAGGTCGATGCAATTCCCCGGCAATGTGGCAAGATCAAAACCCTGGTCCGATTGCGTGCCAAAGGCCAGGTCCAGGTTCAATTCCTGACAAAGGGTATGGACCAGTCGCTCGCCGCCGCCTTTAAAGGCAAATGAATCATGCACCACAATGGTTTTACTGCGATTCACCTTCCGTCTTTCCTCTCTTCAAATACCAGGAAACAATTCCTGATCCAATAAAGACCAATAAAAACGCTTCCGTGAAAATGGTCCCAATGGCCGCTCCCTTGGGACCGTAAATCGGTATCAGATAAAAATTTAGCGCGATGTTCAACAGGGCCGCACCGATAGCGCCCAGGGCATAATGGTTTTCCCGATTGATGGCAAGGGAGGCCTGGGTCAGGACGATATTGGGAATCATGAAAAATAATGAAATCAACAGCCAGAATATTACTTGAGACCCCGGCTGGTAGTCCGAGCCAAAACATAATTTTATAATGTCATCGCCTAAAAGTATTCCCAGGGGAACGATAAAAAGAGAGAGGGCGACAGCATAAAAAACCAGTTTGATCGTCAGTTGAATGAATTTTTCCGGGCGGTTTGCATGCAGGCGAAGTTCCCGAAAAAAAACATTGGCAATGGGAAAGAGAAGGAAAATAACGCCTTCCAATATTCTGGATGCGGCGGCATAAAATCCGACTTCGTTTAAAGACTCTCCAATGTGCCGGAGCATCACGATGTCGATCTTGAAATAAATCAGGGTGGCGATGTCGATGGTCAACAAAGCGGCAATGGATCGGTAAATTTGGGAGTTGGGCCTGACGATGAGAATTTTTTTTAGAGAAACAGAGCGCTGAAAAATCAAGGCAATCAGAAAACCTGTGATCCATCCGATGAATATCCATTCAAGTTGGAAAGAAACAAAAAATAGAAGGCTTATTATCCCCACGCCGGTCAAAGAACGAATGATGGCTCGCCACCAGGCTTCCCGGTTGAAATCGCCTTTTCCCTTTAGAACGGATGAGATGAAGTTGGCCGCCGTTCCAAGTCCGAATGCCGAAATAGCAAGCATCAAGTAGCCTTTGTCTTGAACAGGAAATAAAAGCGTGATCGATATTCCCATGACTGTAATCATCAGTAGATGGCCAAGGGCGCAGGGAAGCAGTTTTTCCGGTTTTAAAGACAGTGAAGGGGAAGTGAATTCCCGGAACAAAAGGGTCTTGAATCCACCGTCCTGAAGGATGGCGAAAAGGGCGGCCAAAGTGATTATATAACTGTATCTCCCGAAAGTTTCCGGGCCGAATGACCTGGCCAGGAAAAAAGTCATCAGCATGGAGACCCCGGCAACATAGACGGTTGCCAGCCATTGGACGCTTAAAGATCGAGCCAGGGTCATGGGATGGGGAGGGAACTGCGGGATCGGAGAATATACCAGGAAAACGTTCCCGTCAGAATCGATCCTATGGAATATAAAACCATTTTTGCGATGGTGAGGGCCGGGTCGTGGAAATTAAAAATAAGAAGCAACATCATTGTCACTCCGATGGCCTCGCTACCTTGAAACCCTAATATCAGGGTGAAAAGTAATGTCCAAAGTGCTTTTACGTAATCCCTTGAAATCTTTAATATCGTTAAAAACTATGAAAACCAAAGCAGAGTAGCAAAAACCCTTTGATGCACCAATAATATTTTCTTATCTTTATTATTCAAACTGATTTCCTTTTGTTTTCTCCAAAAATCGCTCCTCTTAGATTTTATTCCCACCAGTGGGTTTCATACCCCGTAGCCAGCGTGACGCTCGACCCGAATTGCAATAACTTCTTCCGCCAGCAAACG
>JADFGI010000393.1 GCA_022567815.1 Nitrospinota bacterium | reverse complement strand
CTAAAACCCGCTCGTTGAAGGGGGGTTATTCCGGTACGCGGACAGAGGTTCATGCGGGGTCTGAGACGAAAAGTTCCCTCTGCCATAATTTGGCGCCAGTCCGCACAGCTTCCGATAATTCTTTCTTTTTGCTGATTCCGCGTTTATCATATTTTAAGTAAATCATAATTCTTGCAAGTCTGGACGCATCAAGAGGTTACCAATACCCAGCGTTGGGAAGCCGCCGCTGACAATCCCAAAAATTATTCCTGAAAGAACGGAAAAACCATTCGTTGACGTAGAAAGGACTCCCAATTCATGGAAAATCTTACCACCACCTGGGCGGGCTATCTCTCCCTGATCTGTTTTCTCCTCGCATACACACTGGTCGTATTCGAAGAAAAAATCCACATGCGAAAGTCCAAGCCGGTTATTTTCTTCGGCTGTTTCATGTGGGCTTTAATAGGGATTTATGAGTCCCAGAATCCGGGGACAAGCCACGCCCATGAACATCTTAAGGAATTGATTGCCGAAATTGCAGAATTATTTTTTTTCCTCCTTGCGGCAATGACCTATATCAACACCATGGACGAACGAAACGTATTCCAGGTGTTACGGTCCTGGTTGCTCAGGAAAGGGTTGGGATTCAAAAAATTGTTTTGGGCCACCGGGCTGATCACATTTTTTCTTTCGCCCTTGGCGGATAATTTAACCAGCGCCCTGTTGATGTCCACCGTAGCCCTGGCGGTCAGCGGGGGAAACGCCAAGTTTATCGTCCCCGCTTTCGTCAATATCATTGTAGCCGCCAATGCCGGAGGCGCCTGGAGCCCTTTTGGCGACATCACCACCCTGATGGTTTGGACGGCGGGGAAAGTGGAAACCCTGCAATTTACTTACCTGATGCTTACCTCTGTCGTTAACTGGTTGATTCCGGCGCTCATCATGTACCCCTTCGTCCCGGACGAAAAACCCGAAGGAGGCAAGGAGATTGTGAAACTAAAGCCAGGGGCTAAAGTCATCATCTGCCTGGGAATTGGAACCATTGCAACAGCAGTGTCATTTCACCAGTTCCTTCATCTGCCTCCCTTCATGGGAATGATGCTGGGGCTCGGCGCTCTGATGATTTTCGGCTGGTATTTAAAACGGTGGGGAGACAAGCCTTTACTAGCAGAATTGGGTGTTGAAAAGGATCGAAGAAAACAACCACGTTTCGATATTTTTAAAAAAGTGGAAGGCGTGGAATTCGATACCCTTCTCTTTTTCTTTGGTGTGCTCACCGCCGTCGGCGCTTTGCAGTACCTGGGTTATCTCGCCCTGGTCAGCGAAGGTCTTTATGAAAAGATCGGTCCCACCTGGTCTAACGTTTCGGTGGGCGTTTTTTCCGCCATCGTGGATAATATTCCCGTCATGTACGGGATCCTTAAAATGGACCCCATTATGGGGCTCGACCAATGGCTCCTCATCACCCTCACCACAGGGACGGGAGGGAGTCTGCTATCGGTAGGGTCTGCGGCAGGGGTGGCCGTGATGGGCGTCGACCGAAAAAACTATACCTTCATGAGCCACCTGAAGTGGGCGCCGGTTATCGCCTTGGGGTATGCCGCCGGCATTGCCTGCTGGTGGCTGGTGACCGCCGGGTTGAGATGAGGAAGGCGCTCCTTCCATTCATTTCTATAACAGTCCATCTTCTTTAAGTCGCTCTTGGGCCACGCTCCGGATGGTCTCGGCCAATTCGGGATTGCCGTCCAACAGGGTAAGAAAATCGGGAGCGAAAAGGACCAATAGTTCGCAATATCCATGCGCAACAACATTCGCCGTGCGCGGTAAATCCTTCATCAACCCTATCTCGCCGAAAAAGTCTCCAGTTCCCAGATGCGCCGGGTTATCTTCCAGTTCGACTTCAATACAACCGGAGGAAATAAAATACATGGCATCTGCGGGATCGCCTTTACGGACTAATACCTCTCCCGGAATCGCCAAGCGGGGTTTGAGCAAACGGGCAATCTGCCCAATACGTTCCTTTGAAAGGTTGGAAAAATAGGAAACTTTCTCTACCAGTTTTTCCGGCGTCAACCCAATATCCAGATCAGGCCTTCTGATGAACTCATCGGCATGGGCCTCCAGTTCTTTTTCCAGGTTATTGAAAACCTCCTTGCTGATCACAGAGTCTTCGTACATCTCCTGGTATTCTGCATCCTCTAACCGGACCGCGACACGCCCCAGATATCGTTCCTGCAATTTTCCCGAGTATTCAGGATATTGCAGTTTGAGAACGGTCAATTCCTTTTCGATGGCTTGGATTCTATCCTCCATCAGGCTGAGCAGTTTTGCTCCGGCAGCGTCTCCTATAAGAGGGATCACTTTTGGAAAACCATGCAGCAAAACATCGCGGACAATCGTCTTGCAAGATAGAAGAATTTCAAACCGGTCAGCAATTCTTAAGGCCAAAAGTTTTGAATAACCAAAACGGCGGTGGAGCGTCAAGGCCAACCGGAAACGCCAACTGAAGCCCAAATCCTTACGGTAAGCGGACCGATAACCCTCCACCCCTTCGGCTTTAAGCCCATCGGTGATATCATCCACATTTGCCAAAAGCCGACGGACGATGACGGAGGACACATACCCTCCGGCAAAATGCTTGAGATAGGCCTTTCGCTCCTGACCACAAAGGTCGGCAAGACCGATGCGGACCCAGTCGTCTTCCGAAATCCCCTGCAGACTTTTCAGTTTATTTTTCGTATCCTCAACACGAGAGTGATAATGTTTCAACACCTCGCTGGACAACCCCTGTTCAAACAGGTGTTCCCTGGTAGCCGTATCGATTTTTTCACAAATATGGTTGAGTGAAAGGACCGTCGCGCGATTGCGGACAGCAAGTTCGAAGGGGGAAAGTTTATCCAGCCCCGATATTTTCATCACCCAGCTAATAGTCGTGGCATTGACCAACAGCGTAAAGAGAACGAAGCCCGTGACCAGCACACC
>JADFGI010000392.1 GCA_022567815.1 Nitrospinota bacterium | reverse complement strand
TTTTATTTCTTCAACAATCCGTAATTTGGACTGTAAATAAAAGTCGCCAGGATTGACAACTTTTCCTTTTTTATATTGATCGGAAAAGGATAGAAAGGCGCCGCCTCCTTGACGGCCTTAATGGCCGCGAAGTCCAGAATTTTATGGCCCGACTTGTCAACCACGTGTGCGCTGAGGAGGTTTCCTTCCCTGGAAATCCTGAACCGCAGAGTGAGCCTTCCGCTGATTCCCCGTTGCGCCGCCTGGGTGGGGTACAACCATACCCGCTCGATCTGGTGTTTAATGCGGGCAAAATACGAAGCGTATTGGGTCTCTGTCGTGTCCAGGGAAACGTCTTCATCATCGTAGGATTCATCCTGCGACTTGGTATCCAGCGATGCGTATTTGTCGGGATCAAAACCGTCCAGCAGGGAGAGTGTCCCTTTGGTTCCGGAACTCAAATTGGATTGACTTTCAAGTTGTTGTTTTTTCGTGGCCTGGGGCACAAAAGTGCCCCGGTCAGACAGCGGAAATGAATGTTTACTTTTTATTGTTTTTTGCTGAGCAATTTGTTTGGGAGATTTTTTCTGGGGCGGCAGAAGAGATTTTTTGGCAACCTGCGGAATACCTGAAGGTTTGGGAACAGCAGTTTTTTTTCGCCGATACGATTTGTCCTCGCTTTTTTCTATATTGGAGTGGGCACGGCTGTCATGACTTGCAAGGAGTTTAGAAGACCGGGGCTTTTCAATTTTTTTCGGTTTTGGGGCGTCGATAATCGTCCCCTTTTCCAGTTCGCTTTTGGGTTTCTCAGGCTCGGCAATCTTTACTTTAATCGGGGGCGGCGGCACCGGAATAGCGGGCTTGGTCGGAACCAGCCCATGCAGGAGGAGAACTACAAGGTGAATGATGAAGGAGTACCAGATAAAGCGATAAAGCCGGGTCCCGTCCAATTGACTGCTATTCAGCCATAATCGTTCCGAGGAAAGAGACTCCATGGTTGCCAAGCCTATGGAGGACCCGACTTTCATTTGCATAAAGCGCTTTTCCGAAAAACTGTGTTCATGTTATTTAATTTACCCGTAAATTTCCTTCAGCGCAAGTTCGTATGATCCACGAAAATCCGCGTCCAGGAGGAAAAGAAAAGGTTTTGCCAGGAACTTCAAAACTCAAATCGCGGGATGTTGCAGGGCTGATTTTTCAACTTAATTGGAGGCAAGAGATCCTGGAATTGAACATAATAGAAATTTCCCGGAAAATTAACGACCCCGACGCAGAAAGAAAGTTTTATATTTCCTGACCGCTTTGGACTTTTAATGCATCGCACTTTTGGGTGTACCAACGATAGGCGACTTCCGTTTTACGATTATTTGCATTTGGGGAAATGTATTTTCCTTGGGAATCGAAGGGAACATATTTCATCTGCAGGGTTTGGTGAATGCGGTTTATGTATGCAGGAAAATCGCGATAAATGGGCAATTCATTTTTTAATTTTGGCATTGCCAATTCTTTGAACCGAAGCAGTTCGTTGCCGAACGGATGAATGTACGTAAGACCATCCTCTCCGTGCAATCGGAATGCATACTGGGTGAGCGATTCAAAATCTTCCCAATCCTCGAGCGCATCCACATCCGAAACAAATGAAGGGTCCGAGTGGAGCTTGGTTTTGAACGTTATGTCCAGCAAAGCGGAAACCCCATCGTTAAAATTATTGACATGCATTCCAAACTGGTAATCATCATTTTTGCGGAACTGTTTCAGGTCAGATTCGAAGCGCAGGATTTGTTTCGCTATGACCGGAATCAGTTTCAGGAACCGACCGGGATGTTTGATGGCCTGTTTGATAGCGGCCTGCAGAATACCCCCATCTTTTCTGGAAGCATGTAGTTCATCGATGATATCAGGTTTGAACGCAGTAAGATTTATGGGATAGACATTTGGTTCTTTCATGTCGTGCAATTCATTGATATCTTCATCGATAGCGCGATAATGATAGTTGCGCTGTACAAATTCGCTGTCCGGATCCTCTTGATAGTGCGGAAACATCTTTTGCCGGGAATTCAGCCAAAGTAGCAGATTGAAATGTTGAATATCCTTGTCATGAAGAACTTTCTCAATATCGTACATGAAAGGCAGGTCACCCGGTTGAAACAGAATCAACTCATTTGGCTCGACCATGAGCTTGCTGCCGCCCAACACCATAGTTTGGCGAAGACTCAAATTGTCCGGGTCTTCCCGGACAAAAGTTATTTTTTTTTCGCGCGGTTCAACGACTTCCAGAAACCGGTTGAACACTTTTTCGACTTCCGCAGAACCGATGACCACAATTTCCCGGAGACTGGACTGGAGCAGATTTCCCAGCACATAGCACATGATGGGAATGCCGTGAATGGGAAACAGGAATTTAAGCTGATCGATCTTGTCGTCTCTGGCGCGCAGAATAAGATGACTGATTCCTTTTTTCCCCGACGTGATTTCGCGTTGGGCTTTTTCAATGCTCATCCGGTTTGCTGCCGCCCGCGAAGAAACCTGGTCATGGCTGAAGCTGAGAATGCATTTATCAATAATTGGCTTGTTTTGGACTGAAAACATAGGCAAAAGGAACCTTGGTAACGTTTGAATTATCGGTGGTGCCAGGTGGCGCTCAACTGGTTGCTTTATTAAAAAGTTTTTTACCATTTTTGGGAATCAACGACGCCGCCGCAAGCGGCCAGCGTGACGCTGGACCCAGTGTTAACGTGCGACGGGTTTTTGAGGAATTAATAGTTCCCCTAAAATTCCCAGGGGCTCGTGAGCAAGTTCGCCCTCCGCGGAAGAGCCTGCCCCTCTTTTCCTCCCGCGTAGCCAGCGTGACGCTGGACCCGAATGGCAACAGTTTTCCCCGCTATCCAAGATTCTCTGGGGCTCGTGAGAGAAGCGAACGTCTACCCCGCATCTCCTCCCCGCGTTGCGGGGCGGGGTATGAAACCCACTGGTGGGATTAAAAAA
>JADFGI010000038.1 GCA_022567815.1 Nitrospinota bacterium | reverse complement strand
TCCCCGTGGCTTGCCACGCGTTTTTAGATAAAAACTACTGTCGGATACCCCGTCCGCTTGCGGCAGGGTCGTTCATTCGCAAAAAATAATTCCCTTTTAGGCAAGCAGGGAAATTGAGAGGAGGTTGTGCTAAAATGAGCGAAGAGAAACAATCCATTCCCGACCCATCCCCATCCGTTCCAGAAGGTGAGGGCGAAGCGCCTTCAAATCCTGCCGAGCCGGTGGAAAAGGAGATCGACCTGAATCTCCTGTTTCCCGATTCGGAGGCCGATCTAAACGCCTTGTTTCCGGATATGGATATCAAGCTTCTTTTAAAAAGCGTGACCAAGAATAAAAAAGACCTGTACTCCCTGAAAGAACGTTTTCTCCAGGAAAACGAAACGGAAGATGATTCCGAAGAAGGTTCGGAAAATCAGGAAGCCAAATAAGTGGAGGAGTTGGTGATTTAGGTTGCAACAGAGGGAAACAATATTGCTGCGCAACCGGCATTATGAGAGCAGGTTACTCATGGGGCCCTGGTGCTTAAAACGGTTGCATATGTGTTTTAGTTTGGGGAGACCGACTTGTTTCTCACCTTTGTCTGCAATATGAATAAGGACCCGCAACAACCTGTTGTAGGGCCTTTATTAAAATGGTACGCCCGAGAGGAGTCGAACCTCCGACCTACGGAACCGGAATCCGTCACTCTATCCAGCTGAGCTACGGGCGCATTTTATCGATTTATTTTTTCAAGGAAACAAAAGTTGTTGTCAAACCAAGCCAGATTCATCGTCATCTGCTTCTTGGGCGCTCATACATCCAAACCAGAGTCATCGTCATCCGCTTCTTGGGCGCTCATGCCCATATGCCCCACGGTTTTCTCCGGTTTCTCGCGTCCAAATTCGCGGATACTGGCCAGTCGCCACATCCACCACTTGACCTCTTCTTTTGTTTTGTCCGACGCGTTCGATGGAATGGGGATGGATTGAACCTTATACGCCCCAACTCTCATTTCCGTCCCTTCTGGTAGTGTCAACCCGTTCTCGAGCATAAGGTCTATCGGGGTGACCACGAGTTTCTTTTTAAAATCTTCATCCGTAACGGCTTTGGCGGCAATCGCCGTCCATTTTTTATCCATTTCCGCCTTTTTATCTTTATCCATATTTGGTTCCTTTCCGGTCAATCAAATACCGGGCTTTATAAGGGGGATATTCTTCAGGAATATATCCACAATAATGGACTGGCTCCCAATCTGCAATGGCAAATCGCTCCCAATCCATGATTTCTTTAAGAAAATCAGCCTTGTAGCTTAGAGGAAACGGAATAATTGATTGCTTATTTTCCTTGCAAGAGTGTCTCCACCCTGGCCAGGGCCTCGTCGATTTTGTCGACCCTGGTGCCGCCCGCCTGGGCCATATCGGGCCGTCCACCGCCGCTTCCGCCCACGATTCCGGCGATTTCCTCGATAATGGTTCCGGCTTGAAACCGATCTGTCAAATCCTTGGTGACTCCCGCCGCCAGCATAACCTTGCCGTTGGTTGCCGTGCCCACCACAATCACTCCCGATTTAATCTGATTCTTGGCATTGTCAATGAAAGTGCGAAGGGTTTTGGGGTCCATTCCCTCCACCCGTTTTACCAGAAGAGATATGTCGCCAATTTTTTTCACATTGTCCAGAAGGCCGGAACCCTTGCCGCTGACCAGTTTTTCCTTGAGCCCCGCGATTTCTTTTTCAGTTTCGCGGGTTTTCTCGAGTAATTTTTTCAGCCGGTTCAGTTCCTCTTCCGGTTGCACTTTGAGCAGTGACCGGATGCCGCCGAGGGTTTCGCTATCCTTTTGGATTTTTTCGCAGGCGGCTTTCCCGGTGACCGCCTCAATGCGCCGGACGCCGGAGGCGATCCCGCCTTCGGAAACGATCTGGAACAACCCGATTTCGCCTGTGGCGGAAATATGCGTGCCCCCGCACAACTCTTTGCTGAATCCGGGGACCGACACCACGCGCACCTCGCTTCCGTATTTTTCGCCGAACAGGGCCATCGCGCCTGCCTGCATCGCTTCTTCAATTTTCATTTCCCTGGTTTCCACGGGAATGTTGGCGCGAATCTTTTCGTTGACCAGGTTCTGGATTCTGGTTTTTTCCCGCTCGGTCAAGGGAGAAAAATGGGTGTAGTCGAACCTCAGCCGGTCGGGGGCCACCAGCGACCCCGCCTGCTTGACGTGGTCGCCAAGCACCTCATGCAACGCGGCATGCAAAAGGTGGGTGGCGGTATGATTCAACGCGGTGCTGGCGCGGGTTTCCGCATCCACCTCAAGTTTAAGTTTGTCAGACACTTTCAAGGTCCCGCTCGACACCCGCGCTTTATGGACGATCAACTCCGGCACGGGTTTGATGGCGTTCAACATCTCCAGGTGGACGCCCTGATGATACGCAAGCCCCTTGTCTCCGACCTGTCCGCCCGATTCTCCATAGAAGGGGGTTTGGTCCATGAGCAGTTCCACTTGGTCTCCCTGGGAAGCGGTTTCGATGGGAACATTCTCTTTCAGGATGGCGAGGACGGTTCCCTCACCATGCGTATTGCCGTATCCTTTAAAAACCGTCGCCGGGGAAGTTTTAATAAAATCCTTGAAGAAGGGCGCCACCTCTTTTTCCCCGAAACCTTTCCAGGATGCCTGGGCTTTTTCCTTCTGGCTTTGCATGGCCCGGTCGAAACCCGCCATATTCAGCTCGACTCCTGAATCCCTGGCCATCTCCTGCGTCAGATCGACGGGAAATCCGTAGGTGTCATACAGTTTGAAAATTTCCTCACCGGGAATGACATTCGATTTTTTCTTTTTAAGATCGGCGAGAATTTCCTCCACCCTCAAAAAACCCATGTTCAGCGTGTTGCTGAAATTTTCTTCCTCGTTGAGGACCACTTTTTGGATGAATCCGGCATTGATCCCCAGTTCGGGATATACCTCTTTATACTGTGCAATCACTTCGTTGGTGATGCGGTAAAAGAAAGGCTTGTTTTGTTCGAGAAGTTTTCCGTGCCTGAGCGCCCTGCGTAAAATGCGCCTGAGCACATAGCCCCGGCCTTCGTTGGAGGGTAGAACGCCATCGCCAACCAGAAAAGCCACGGCGCGGGCATGATCGGTGATCACGCGAATGGACCCGTCGTTATCCTCTTGCTGGCCATAAGGTTTGCCGGTTTCTTTGCTGACCTTATCGATCAACCCCATTAACAGGTCGCAGTGAAAATTGGATTGTTTCCCCTGGACAACGGCGGACAGGCGTTCGAGGCCCATGCCGGTGTCGATGCAAGGGTTCGGCAGGGGGGTCATTTTTCCGGAATCGTCGCGGTGGAATTGCATGAAGACAAGATTCCAGATTTCCAGATAGCGGTCGCAATCGCAACCGACGGCGCAGGTGGGTTTCCCGCAACCCATGGCTTCGCCCTGATCGATGAAAATTTCCGAGCAGGGACCACAGGGACCGGTGTTGCCCATTGCCCAGAAATTATCCTTTTCCCCCATGCGGGAAATCCGGCTTTCTTCGAGGCCAATATCTTTGTGCCAATGGTCGAAGGCTTCGTCATCGTCCTGGTACACGGTTACATAGAGCCGGTCCTTGGGGAGCCCGATCATCTGAGTCAAAAAATCCCAGCCATAATAGATGGCCTCTTTTTTGAAATAGTCGCCGAAGGAAAAATTGCCGAGCATCTCGAAAAAAGTGTGATGCCTCGCCGTGTGCCCGACCATTTCGAGATCGTTGTGTTTACCGCCCGCCCGGACGCATTTTTGTACGGAACTCGCGCGGCTATAATCCCTCTGCTCTTCCCCCAGAAAAACGTTTTTGAAGGGAACCATCCCCGCATTGGTGAACAGCAGGCTGGGGTCATTTTTGGGAACCAGCGAACTGCTGGGAACGACGGTGTGCCCCTGGTCTTCAAAATAGTTTAGAAATTTTTGCCTCAGTTCGTTGCCGGTCATTATTAAGAGGATCTATTAAAATTGATATTTTTGGGCTTTTGCATAACACAGATAAAGACTTAATTCCCTCCTCACCTCAATCCTCTCCTCCAATGGAGGAGAGGAGGATTTTATTTAAATAATCCCTCGCCCCTCTGGGGAGAGGGTTGGGTGAGGGGATATATATTTATTCAACTATTCAACGCACTCCTTTTAAAAAAGGCTGGCGATTGCAAAGGGCAAAAAGCTCCAGAAAATATTCATCTGCGTTTATCTGTGCTTTCAAATGATCTGGATTTACCCCTTTCGGGGCACGAAAGTTAGGGAATATTATAACGGCTTCGTCGCTGGCTCTCCTTGCAACGACGCTCAGTTTATTTGCTCGCGAAGCTGAATTTCGTCAGCCATAAACCCATCGCGCGTTAACACTGGGTCCAGCCCCCAGGCTGGTTAGTTGATCCCGGCTTTGAGTAAATCCTGTAAATGGATGATGCCTTCAATGCGTTTACCGTCTTCGGAAACCACCAGGGAGGTGATGGAATTTTCTTCCATGACCTGTACCGCTTTTTCCGCCAGATGATCCATTTGGATGCACTTGGGACTAATTCCCATTAAATCGCCTGCCACGGTGTTGGAGATGTCCTTTTTCTTTTCAATGAGCCGCCGAAGATCACCATCGGTGATGATTCCTTTTAGATCCCCATTTTGGGCTACCACGAGAGTGGTTCCCAGGCGTTTTTGACTCATTTCCTTAATCACGTCATAGATGTTGGCATCTTCCAAAACCTTGGGCACTTCAGCTCCGGCATGCATCAGGTCGTTGACGGTCATCAAAAGTTTGCGTCCCAGACTGCCGCCCGGATGGTTCAAGGCAAAATCTTCCTCGCGGAATCCGCGCAGGTCCAAAATCGCCATCGCCAGAGCGTCGCCCATCGCCAACGCCACCGTTGTGCTGGCCGTGGGTATCAGCCCCATGGAGCAGGCCTCCTTCTTGACACTGATATCGAGAAGATAGTCGCACCTTTTTGCCAGCGTCGAGGTGGGGTTTCCCGTCATTGCCACGAGAGAGCATTTGATCCGGTTGAGCGTGGGAAGCAGTTTTACGATTTCCTCGGTCTCGCCGCTGTTGGAAACGGCGATGACGATATCGCCTCTGGAAAGGACGCCCACATCTCCGTGGCTGGCCTCCGCCGCATGTAAAAAAACCGAGGGAACGCCGATGCTGGAGAAGGTGGCGGCAATTTTTTGGCCGATCAACCCGGATTTTCCCATGCCGGTGACGACCACATGGCCCTGGCATTGATCCAACTCGCGAACCACCTGGGCAAATGTATCGTCAATTCTGCCGATAAGATCGGCCACGCAATCGCTCTCGATTTTAAGTACCCGCTTGGCTCTCTCGATCAGCGATTTGGTCTTTTCGCTGGAATTCTTCGCGGAGGCTTTTACAGCGCCCATTACACTCGGAACCTCATAGTAGTCCTTTGTTTACAATAGGTTTAGCCGTTAAAAAGGGGGCTATCATAGCATAATTCGTTGGACTCGGCAATGCGCCGCCCCTATAATCAACCCTCGTAACAAGGAGAGCTTTGCATAAGTGGAGAATCTTCATGGAGTTTACCCTGAGCCTGTCCCACACGTCATCGCGAGCCGCAAAGCGGCGTGGCTGTGATATTCCACCTTTGCCTTCATGCCCCGGAGGGGTAGACCCAGAGTCTCTGGATTTACCCTTGCAGGGCACGAAAGCTATGGAATAATATAACGGCTTCGTCACGATGTTCCTCGCAACGACGGGTTATGCTAAGGTCTCCGTAATAAAGGGGGGCTTTCCCCTTCCCCAGAAAAATTTTGACCGTCCCAATCCAATGAACAAAAAAGAAACTCTCTATTTGATAGATGGGTCTTCTTATATTTTCCGGGCTTATTTCGGAGTCAGGCAGAACCTTTCCACTTCAAAGGGACTTCCCACCAACGCGCTTTACGGGTTTGTCACCATGTTGCAGAAAGTGGTGCGGGATGAATGCCCCGACTATCTGACCGTAACCTTCGACAGCAAGGAAAAAACCTTCCGTCACGAAATGTACGCTGATTATAAAGCCAACCGGGACACCCCACCAGAAGATTTGCAGAAACAGTTTCCCCATTTTGAACGCCTGGTAGAAGCCCACAACATCCATTCGATCCGCATTCCCGGCGTGGAGGCCGACGACATCATCGGAACCTTGGCCCGAAAAGGTGAGAAGGCAGGATTGAAGGTGGTCATTGTCAGCGGCGACAAGGACATGATGCAGTTGATCGGCCCCGACGTCGAAATGCTGGATACGATGAAAAATAAACGCTTCCGGGACAAAGAGGTGGTCGAAAAATTCGGCGTGAAACCGGACAAGGTCATCGAGGTGATGGGGTTGATGGGCGATTCGAGCGACAACATTCCCGGTGTGAAAGGGGTGGGGCCAAAAACAGCGGCGGAATTGATTCAAAAATTCGGCTCCATCGAGGGGCTCTACCAACGGATTGATGAAGTCGATAAGAAAAAGCTCAAGGAAAAATTGGAAGCGGACAGGGAAAATGCTGTTTTAAGTCGAAAACTGGTCACTATTGACACGGAGTTGGCGCTGGATTGTTCCATTGGCGACCTCAAGGTTTTAGAGGTAGATAATGAAGCGCTCACCAAAATATTTACCGAACTGGAATTTTCTTCCTTGATCCCCAGTCAGGAAAAAGCGCCCGTTCGAGCCCAACATGTTTATCAAACGATCCTGTCCGAAGAAGCGTTCGACAAACTTCTCGGCGAGCTGAATTCCGTCGGGGAGTTTGCCCTGGATTTGGAAACCACCAGCCTGCACCCCGTTGAAGCGGAATCGGTGGGGATTTCATTTTCGTTCAAGGATGCCGAGGCGTATTACATCCCCCTCACTCATAGATACCTGGGCGTACCGGAACAGCTGGATAAAGAAATGGTTTTTCAGAAATTGAAGCCCATTTTGGAAAATCCAAAAATAGGCAAAATTGGGCAGAATATTAAATATGATCTGATCGTTTTGCAAAACGAAGGCATTCACCTGAAAGGAATCTCGTTCGACACCATGATAGCGTCCTATGTGCTGGACCCGTCGCGGCGCGGTCATGGAATGGATGCCCTGGCTCTGGAATTGCTCGGGCATCGAACCATCACCTACAAGGAAGTGACGGGAACGGGCGCCAAACAAATCGGCTTCGACGCAGTGGAAATCGAAAGGGCCACGGAGTATGCGGCGGAGGATTCCGATATCACCTGGCGGCTTTACCGGAACCTAAAGCCAAAGTTGACTGATGAACTTCTTGAGCTTTACAACCAAATGGAAATGCCTCTTCTCGACGTATTGGCGGAAATGGAAATCAACGGCGTGTTTGTTAATAAACAGCACCTTGCCGATTTGTCGAAGAAAATGGAAAAGGAACAGCGGGAATACGAGCGCAAAATCTACCTGCTCGCGGATGAGGAATTTAATATCAACTCGCCCAAACAGCTTGCGGTGATTTTATTTGAAAAACTGCAACTCCCGGCCATCAAAAAAACCAAAACCGGATATTCTACCGACGTCTCTGTTCTCGAAGAACTGGCCAACCAGCATGAGTTGCCGGAAAACATATTGGCCTTTCGGCAACTGGGGAAATTAAAATCGACCTATGTGGACGCTCTGCCTTTGGCCATTGATCGCAAAACCGGGCGGGTGCACACGTCATTCAATCAAACGGTAGCGGCGACGGGGCGGTTGAGCAGTAGTGATCCCAATCTGCAAAACATCCCCATCCGCACGGACATGGGCAAAGAAATACGAAAAGCGTTCATCGCCGAAGGGAAAGATAAACTGTTGTCCGCCGATTACTCGCAGATCGAGCTGAGGATTCTGGCGCATCTTTCAAAAGATGAGACCTTGATTGAAGCGTTCAGGAAAGGCGAGGATATTCACAGCCGAACGGCGGCGGAAATTTTCGGGACTTCTCTCGATAACGTCGATCAGGATACGCGCAGGATGGCCAAGGCGGTGAACTTTGGCATCATTTACGGATTGAGCGCGTTTGGCCTGTCCAGGCAATTAAAAATTTCCATAAAGGAAGCCAAGAAATTCATCGACCAGTATTTTGATTTGTACCCACGCATCAAAATTTTTATGGACAGCGCCATCGCCCTGGCCCGCGAGCGGGGATACACTCTAACGATCATGAATCGCAAACGCTACCTGCCGGACATCCATAGCAAAAACAAACAAGTGAAACAGGCGGCGGAGAGGATCGCCATCAACTCGCCGATTCAGGGGAGCGCCGCCGATCTCATCAAGGTGGCGATGATAAATTTATCCCGGCAAATGAAAAAACGAAAACTGCAATCGAAGATGATCCTGCAGGTCCACGATGAATTGCTTTTCGAATGTCCGCCCGGTGAAAAAGAAGAGATGCAGACTTTGGTGAAAAGGGAAATGGAAGGGGTCTATGAGTTTTCCGTTCCTCTCATCGTCGATATAGGATGGGGCGACAACTGGAATGAAGTGCATTGATTTAAAAGTACTTTTTACTTAGACCTTTTTTTCTTTCGCAGATATTTTTCAGCCATGTGGATGAGTTCGCCGCAAATTGATGTGAATCGGTCCAACGCTTCGCATTGTAATTTCAGTTTGTCCTGGTCATCGATATCAAAATAGGGTTCGATTGATTTCTTCTTGCGGGTTTTAACGTCTCCCGACTCCAACTGCTTGCGGAACGCTTTGACCTTAACGCCCTTTCCATTAAGAGTTCCTCCATTTTTCGTGAAACAATCCGCCAGCCGGAAAAAATTGATCAATTCCCTCCAACCGTACCAGGTATTCTTGGGGTCGAATTTATACTGCCAGAAGTCTATCGCCTGGATGAACGGTTTGCCGGTAATATTTTTCATGCGCTTGGGAAATTTGCCTGATGAGGGGAGTTCACATATTTTATTCATTGCCTTTTCCAAAAATCCCTGGCAAACAATCAAACCCAGGCCATAGTGAATAGTCGCCACATCGAAGTTTAGGGGTCCGGCAATCCGATGGGAGCGGTTGACGGTTTCCTTGACGGTTTGTCGAATTTCGTATAACACCGCATCATGGTGCTCGCTCATAATTTATGGTCCTTCTGAATAGTCGTAAAAATGTGTGTTAGCATATCCAAAAATAAATTTATAACCAAACGGCAATGCCGCCCCGAATTTAACCTTTGGTACAATGAAGGTCAACGGTTCATTTGCGGCTTTCGCCATGACAGGGAAAACACCATGCCGGAAAATTTACATTTTGACAGGAAAAAAATCGTCGCTGAAAAAGATAACCTCAAAGGCGCTGATCTCAGCAATTTGAATCTTGGCAAAGCCAATTTCAGTTATGGCGATCTTCGGGAAGCCAACCTCAGCGAGGCTTTCCTCAGCGAGGCGGATTTTTGCAACGCAAATTTGAACAAGGCCAATCTTAATAAAGCCAATCTTAGCGGCGCTAATTTTTATAAAGCCAACTTAAGCCAGGCAAATCTGACGGGTGCTTTTCTCAGAAGGGCCAAATTCGAGGGAGCGTTTCTACGGGGGGCGGATTTCAGCCAGGCCAATTTACGCGAAACTTTTCTGTTGAAGGCCAATCTTCGACAGGCTAACCTGAGCGGCGTCAATCTGCAGGATGCCCAGATCCACCAGGCGCATTTGCAGGAAACCAATCTCGAGGGCGCCGACCTCCAACGGGCCAATCTCAAGGGTTCCAATTTGGAAGGGGCTTGTTTGAAGGGTACGTTACTCCAGGGAGCGGATTTACGCAATATAAGGAAATTGTCGTGTAAAGATCTCGAGTCTGCCGTGATTGATAAAACCACACAGTTACCCAATTATCTCAAAATAAAATGGACTTCAGATACGACCTTCGAGTGCGAGGAACGAAAAAAGACTTCACGGACAAACGAGTGACCTTGCGAGACATGGATGTGGCGGGATGAAAAAAAGAACTGGCGGGTGTGAGTGGTGCGGCGGCCCACATTCCGTAGGGAACCGTCCTCTGATATGCGGAAACCGGCGGAAAACTTCGGCGTAAAATTACATCAAAAAATAAAAAATGATCGCGGGAATGGTGGCTCCGCAAAGGGATGCGGCTATCGTCTTCATGATGAACTGGCGGGAACCATAGGAATCGTTGCCGTCACTCAAATCTGTCGGGATCGGGTAAATGACTTTCATTTTTTCCATAATCTCTCACCTTGTAAAAAATTTGAACCTGAACCGTCTGGTGGTCCTAACGGCAAATGAGAAGATATACTTAAGGGTTTCTCGAAAAATTCAACCTGGACCCCACTACGTGGGGAGGAAGAGTGGGCTACGCTCGCTTTACCCCTAGGGGGCATGAAGGCAAAGGTCGAATATCACACGCTCACCAGCCCGCCACGCGGGGGAAGAAATACGGGGATGACGCTTGTGATATCCTTTTCGTCGCCTTCATGCCAAGGAGGGGTACGCTGAACTCACGAACCCCGGAGAAAAAAATCGAAAGAAAGAACTTAGCACGAAACAGAATTCAGTCAGCCATAAACTGGAATAGTAACCATTTGCATGTACAAAGTTTGTAAACAACCCATTTTTCTAGAAAAAAATGATCTTGAAGCTGTAGTGCCTGTTGGCCCTGAGGGAAACCGTGTTTTTGGTTTTCCACAAGCCAATAGGCTAAAATTGGGGCGTCATTTCTGATTTCTAGTTTAGAAAAGTTTTTACAAAATGTGTAAACACAAATGTAGCTTTACGCACATAAACCCATCGCACGTTGATGTGTGATCCAGCCCACAGGCTGGTCGCACGTTAATGTTTGATCCAGCCCACAGGCTGGCGGTACGCTGGCCAGCGTCTCGCTGACCGTTTCCTTTTATCCCAAAAAGCAAACACGAGCTTTCCCACGAATTTTTTGATCGCAGACTAAATTCCCCATTGCTTGATGGCGGCCAGCATAACTTCCGTTGATTGCAGAATAAGCGGCGGTTTTATTTCCTTAAAAACCTTCACGTTCAAACCACTTTCCGCCCTTGCCGCTATCGTGACATTCTCGTGACATTCCCTTAACGAAACCTTAACACCCATCGTCCACCATGGAGCTCAATACAGTTTAGCTCGCGTCATCAAACGTGGATCGAATTAAGAAACAAACGATTTTTTTCATGCGTTGGAAATAAAAATAAACTTTTAAAAGAGAGGTTTCACCATGAGTAAATTTCCCGGAAAGATTTTAATGCTTACCGCATTGGCTTTATTCCTGAATGCTGGTGTTGCTTTGGCCAACCCTCCTTCCTCGGATTGGAACGATAGCTGGGGCTTCCCGACACCATTTGAAAAAGCCAACTTGCTGAATCAGGCGCTTGCCATAGAGTTGGTTGAAAACGACGGGTTCGAGTCTAATTTTTATAGTACGCAAAATTGCAACGTGGATGGGTCTTGTTTTTTCGGAACCTCGCTGGCAATTGGCAACCAGGTGAACATTGACATTGGTGGCGACAACAATGAGATCAATGATAACAATCTTGATAACGATGGAAATGTTAGTGCGCAAGTCAACAACGGCAACGGAATCATTGAGCAGGATATCAAGAACTAATTCAGCAATATGAATTACTAAATTTTGTTAACCAATATAAATAAATTTGAACGAATGGAGCGTCATATGTTTAACAAGAATTTTATAAAACTCATTCTGGTTATCAGCCTTCTGGTATTGGGAAGCGGTTGCGCGGCAACCACTCCCTTCAAGGAAGACATGACATTGACGGAAGGGCCGATGCCCGTCTCTCAGATTCACACCCCTTATGATTCTTTACTTTCTTGTCTGAGTTCCACCTATCTGGGTAAAAAAGCCAGCATCGGTGTTGGCGCGGTCAGTGACGAAACTGGCAAGTTTTCTATTTCCGACAACGGGAACGGAAAATACGTGACCCAGGCGGCAGGCGATATCGTTCAAAGCGCCTTGTTACAATCCAAGGTTGTCAGGGTGGTTAACCGGCGTGATCCCAGAGTCATGAAACTGGAAGCCGCGTTTGGTGGAAAAATAAAATGGATCTCTTCTGACTACCACATTACAGGGTCGATCAACAGCCTGGACTTTCTTCCCGGCGGCGGCATCGATGCCACGATATATGGTGTTGGAGCTAAATATCGCCAGCACCGCATGTTGATCGGTATGGATTTGTTTTTAACCGATACCAGAACCTCTGAAGTGGTCGCGCATTCTTCCATCTTCAAACAAGTAGTTGCAGACGAAATTGGCGTAAACATCGGCAGGTTCTTCGGCAATGTTTTGGTGGCAGTTGATATGGGTGAACAACATCGGGAAGCCATCCATTTCGCCCTGCGCAATATGCTGAAAATGGCTGTTTTTGAGATGTTGTCGGACCTTTATGACGTTGACACCAAATCCTGTTCCTCAATTCTTAAAAATGTTGAAGGCGTACAGGACTTGAATCAAAAGCCGGTCGGCACTTCCGCCAACGTTGAACCGTTTGACACCGAAGCAGAGCCGGTCGCCGATTCAGCCAGCGTTGAACCGTTTGACACCGAAGCAGAGCCGGTTGCCACTTCCGCCAACGTTGAATCGTTTGACGCCGAAGCAGATTGGCGAGATGTATCTTTCTAAATTGTTTTCGTTAAAGAATCAGAATTGATTTTAAACAAAATAAAATATAAGAATTTAAACCAAAAAATTGCGGAGAGTATTATGAATATTAGAATGATTTCCTCATTAGGTATTTTCCTCGTAGGGATGTCAGGATTTGCTTATGCGGACAGCTACTACCAAGCAAATATCAACCTGGGACCGGTTAATCCTGAAACAATCACTCAAGCTGATGGCAATATCCAGTTCAATGATCTTTCTGCATTGGGTGTAGGAGCTACCATGACCATCAACAACCTTGGTTCAGGAAACCAGTTTTTCCCGTACAACAAGAACGAGGGTCCCGTGAGATCTAAAAATATTGTCAAATCAGGCAATAATGTTTTTGACAATGAAATTCGTTCGACCGCAATTGGGGCTCAGGTCCCCATCGAAAATCAAGGCGATGAAAGTGAATTCGAGACTAAAAACATTAACAAGGGCTACGTAAAGGCTGAAACCGATATCCAGGCTCATGGCAATATCGAGAAAAATGAAATCGTAACCACCGCCCTTGGTGCGATAACCAGCATCAACAGCGATGGACATGGCAATAAATTCAAAACTTTGAATGTCAACAAGGCTGACGTCAAGGCAAAAGCAAAGATCGTTGCTAAAGGCGACGTTATTAATAATGACATTTCAACCCTGGCTATAGGAGCTTCTCTGGGCATTGAAAATGATGGAAGCCACAATAAGTTTAAATCGATCAATATCAATAAGGGAGACGTGAGCGCAACAACCTTCACGAAATCCCCTTATCAGAATGTTGAGTTCAATAGTATTTATACGACCGCAATCGGCGCCCAAACAGTGATCAGGTCTACCGAGCAGTCCCATGAAAATAAGTTTTTCACGGTCAACATCAACAAGGGTGATGTGAGATCGAACGCCACGATCATTGCCGGCGCGGATGTGAAAGATAACACAATCACCACCAGTGCGGTTGGGGCTTTGACCCAAATCGATGAAGAAGATTCCAAGAACAAGTACTTCACGGTCAACATCAACAAGGGTCTTGTTAATATTAATACCCTGACCATCGCCGGTGCGGATGTGAAAGATAATAAAATCACCACCAGCGCAATTGGAGCTTTGATCCACGTCAATGGAAATGGTTCCGAGAACAAGTATTTCACGACCAACATCAACAAGGGCGATGTGGCCTCGAAATCCATTACCATCGCTG
>JADFGI010000037.1 GCA_022567815.1 Nitrospinota bacterium | reverse complement strand
GCAAGTAACGAATGGCTGAATTTTCTCCACGAACTGAGGATCGCCGATGAAATGCTGGCGGATGTTTCCCGGCTTGAAATTTTAACAATGGCGACACTCGGAGGCGCGACTGTATTGGATTTGCCCGTTGGGACGCTTTCCCCCGGCAGGCCCGCCGACCTCATCGGATTCCGCATCGACCATCCATTCTCCTCTTGGACCGACATGCCCTTCGACCCGGACCGGAAAACGGTTGATTTTTCGATGGTTGGCGGGAAGGTTGTGTATAGAAATTAGACCGCTGGAGAGGACGAATTTTTTTTGCGGCTGGTGAGCGAAGCAAGCGTTTGCCGCGCACTCGCTCTCCGCGGAGGAGGGGGATTTAACTTTTCTTCTTTGATGGGGGGCTTTATATTGAATATATAGGGTTATTTTGAAAAAAGGCGAAATGTGAAAGCACTGGTTCTGGACATCAAGCGCGGCGAGTGGGAATCGACCACCGGGATGAATATGGTCAGCGTTCCCGAACCGAAACTGGATGAATCCAAACATCCTGAAGATTCCAACAAGGTCATCATCCAGCCGCGTTATGTGGGATTTTGTGGTTCGGACAAGGGCATCTGGTTTCGCCACGCTTTCAAGGACATGATCTTTGATTCCCTGGAAAGTGAAGGACAGTCGCGCCGCATTTGCGGTCACGAGTTGTTGGGCGAAATCGTGGAAACCGGGTCTTATTCCGCGAAGCATTATGGTTACAAGCCCGGTGACATGGTATCAACCGAATCGCATATTTTCTGCGGCAAGTGTTACCAGTGTAAAATTGGCGAAGAGCATGTGTGCGCGAATCATTTGATTATCGGAATTTCAACGGACGGTTGTTTCGCCGATACCGTCAAACTGTCGGCGAAAGAATTGTGGCTTACGGATGTCAACGCCATCCGCCCGGAAGTTGCGGCGATTCAGGAGCCGTTAGGGAACGCAGTGCATGTTTGCAGTAAGATTGATCTTCGCGGCAAAACAGTCGCCATTTTCGGATGTGGCACGATTGGGCTATTTTCTATTCTGGTGGCGCGGGCGATGGGCGCTACGATTATCGTCGGAGTTGACCCAAATCCAGATAATTTGCGGATGGCCGAACGGTTGGGTGTGGACCTCACATTGGCAGTCGACATAGAAAAACCGGCTGAATCAGACATCACGCCCGACAGTGAAATTTCCGAGGCCATCCGAAAGCGCTGTTTCGGCGAAGGGGTGGATGTGGCGTTCGAGATGTCGGGAAGCAACCAGGCGCTGAACACCGCCATTTCTGCGACCCGCGCCGGGGGCGATATCATTTTGTTCGGGTTGTCCGCCGGGGATTTTACCCTGACCGATTTTCAGAACATTATCCTGCACGGCAAATCTCTGCACAGCATCGTGGGGCGCAGAGTGTTTCAGACCTGGTACATCATGAGCAACCTGCTTAAATCAAAGGTTCACAAGTTGCAGGATAAAATTTACGAAATCATCCTCAACAAAGGTCAGGGGACTATTGTTCCGTTTCACGAGTTTGACCGGGATGGATTTGACCGGGCCATCCGGCAACACCCTAAAATTATTTTGAAATTCTAACCATCCGAATCGGGAAAAAGTTCATGCCGGAAAAAATGATCGAATTCATTCGAGAGGAATTGGAATCCATTCGATCAGCCGGATTGTATAAAGACGAGCGGACGCTGTTGAGTCCACAGCAGGTACGCCTCCACACGGACGATGGGGAGGCGTTGAATTTCTGCGCCAACAACTACCTGGGACTAGCCAATCATCCTGAGATCCTTCAGGAAGCTAAAAACGCGCTTGACCGTTACGGATACGGAATGGCGTCGGTTCGCTTCATTTGCGGGACTCAGCAGGTTCACAAAAATCTCGAAGAGCAGGTGGCAAAATTTTTAGAGACGGAAGACACGATCCTGTATTCCTCCTGCTTCGACGCGAATGCCGGGTTGTTTGAAACCCTGTTGGACTCTGACGATGCCGTCATCAGCGACCGGTTGAACCATGCGAGCATTATCGATGGAGTGCGATTGTGCAAGGCCCAGCGGTTTCGTTTTAATCACGCTGATATGGGCCATCTGGAAACTCAGTTGAAACGGGCCGAAAAATGCCGGTTCCGGATCATCGCCACGGATGGCGTTTTCAGCATGGATGGCGATGTGGCGCCTCTGGACGAAATCTGCGACCTGGCGGAACGGTACGATGCGATGGTCATGGTGGACGACTCGCACGCGACCGGATTTTTTGGTCCCAGGGGACGAGGCAGTCTGGATTATAAAAACGTCCTGGGGCGGGTGGATATCATCACCTCCACTTTTGGCAAGGCCCTGGGCGGGGCTTCCGGCGGGTTTACCAGCGGCAAAAAAGAAATCGTTGCGCTGTTGCGGCAGAGGTCCCGGCCTTACCTGTTTTCCAATTCCCTTTCGCCCGTGATCGCCGCCGCGACGTTGAAAGCGATCGAACTCATTACCGAGTCTCCACACCTGCTGGAAAAGTTGCGGGAAAACGTTGCCTGGTTCAGAGAGAAGATTCAGCAGGCCGGGTATGAAATCCGTCCGGGCGATCACCCGATCATCCCGATCATGCTGGGCGATGCCCGCCTGGCGCACGATATGGCCAATCAATTGCTGGCGGAGGGCGTGTATGTAATCGGTTTCAGTTACCCGGTCGTGCCCAAAGATCAGGCGCGGATTCGCATCCAGATTTCCGCCGCCCATGAAAAACAGGATCTCGACCGAGCGGTGCAAGCCTTCAAAACAGTCGGCCAGCGGTTGAACGTTCTAAAATCTTAAAAAAAACTCACTTGAAAACTGTGAAAAATCTAATCACCGGAATCCACGGCTTTTCCGGCTCGCATATGGCCGACCTGCTTCTCGAACAAAACGAAGAAGTTTTCGGCCTTGCCCGCTCAGCAGCGGACAACGGGAACGTGCAACACCTCCAGGATCGGATTCAGGTTTTAACCTGCGATATCGGGAGCAGGCAAGAACTAAAAAAAGTTCTCGAAACCGTTCGACCACAGAGGATTTACCATCTTGCGGCGGTGTCCTTTGTTCCAGATGCGGAAAAAGAGGGGGCGGCGGTTTTCGATACGAATTTTATCGGCACTTTAAACTTGTTGCAGACGGTCAAAGAATTGAAATTGAATTGTAGAATCCTTTTTATAGGATCCTCGGAAGCATATGGAGCAGTGACTGAGGATGAGAGCCCGGTTAAAGAGGCTAGAGCCCTGCAACCGGTTTCCCTTTACGGAGTCAGCAAGGCCGCCGCCGACCTTCTCGCGCATTCGTATTTTGCAAGGGACGGGATGGATGTGATTCGGGTTCGTCCCTACAACCATATTGGTCCCCGGCAGAGTTCCCGTTTTGTTTGTTCCTCCTTTGCCCGGCAGATCGCGGCGATTGAAAAAGGAGCAGAACCGGTGATGAAAACAGGCAATCTGGAAACCTACCGCGATTTCATGGATGTCCGGGACACCGTTCGCGCCTACCATGCGGTCATGAAAAAGGCAAAAGCGGGAGAAGTATTCAATGTTTGCGCCGGGAATACCGTGAGTATCCAGTCCATTCTGGAAACCCTCCTTAAAATGACGGATGTCTCCATACGGATAGAGCATGAATCAAAATTGTTCCGAAAAGAGAAACCCTTGCGGATTTTTGGAGACAATTCACTGCTGACCCGGAGAACAGGTTGGCGTCCTCAAATTACCCTCAAACAAACCTTGGGCGATCTTTTGAATTATTGGCGGGAAAATCTATAAAGGGGATCTGTTAAAATTTTCGAGACGCTCTAAAGGAATTCCGGTCACAGGATCACCCGTTTTCCGCTGGACTGTTTTTTCGCTAATTTTAGCTTAACGTATTGAAAATAATGGCCATTATTGAATTTATTTTTCAGGGAGGATTTTCGATGGTGGTCATGCTATAATTTTAGCAAAATTGTGTCAGGGGGCATAAAATTTTTTCTGTTAAAAATTTTTTAACCATGTTAAACTCCGCAACATCGTATTCCCTCAGAGGTAAAAAACCCATCTACATTCAATAATTCTTGGAAATTTTCGTTTTGTATTGACAAAAGGGAAATGAAGTCAGTAAGATGAGCGTTTTTCTATTTGATGAGCTGGCGTAGCTCAGTTGGTAGAGCAGCTGATTTGTAATCAGCAGGTCGGGGGTTCGATTCCCTTTGCCAGCTCCAGCCGAAAGGGTTGTGCTTTGAATAATAGGGTCCGATGGCCCGAATAAAATAGCTTTTGGAGGGGTAGTTGCCCGACCTGTAGAATCAGGGGGAACGAATTCCCACTCAGTCCGGGGAGGTTCCCGAGTGGCCAAAGGGAACAGACTGTAAATCTGTCGGCTTCGCCTTCGGAGGTTCGAATCCTCCCCTCCCCATCCTGGTTTTTTTTGGGGAAACGCGGGAATAGCTCAGTTGGCTAGAGCGTCAGCCTTCCAAGCTGAGGGTCGCGGGTTCGAGTCCCGTTTCCCGCTCCAACTTTTGTTTGTGAGGGGGGGCAAATAAAGAAGTCTTGCCCACGTAGCTCAGGGGTGGAGCACTTCCTTGGTAAGGAAGAGGCCATCGGTTCAAATCCGATCGTGGGCTTTTCAATTTTGGCGGAAATTTTTGAAATTTGAGGGATGCGGAAGTGCAGGCGGGTGGCTTCCCGGTTCCCTAATGGAAAGTTAGACAATAAATGAGAGATATTATTCAACTGGCTTGCGGAGAGTGTAAGCGAAAAAATTATTCCACGACCAAAAATAAGAAAACACTAACCGGTCGTTTGGAAATCAAAAAGTTTTGTCGGTTCTGCAGGAAGCATACCCCCCATAAGGAAACCAAATAATAAGCGTTGTCGCAGTAAGTTTATTGGGAATGCCGGGAGGCAGTTTGGGCTCTGTTGCCGAATAGTCGAATAGGGTCCCTACGGAATGGTTGTCAGGGAATTCGTATAGGCCAGTAGCTCGAATGGCTAGAGCACCGGACTCCAAATCTGGGGGTTGTGGGTTCGAATCCCTCCTGGCCTGTTGTCTTTATTTTATCGGGTTGTCATGGAAATGATATCGAAAGCTACCAAGTTTTTGTTGGAAGTAAAGGTCGAGGTGAAGAAAGTCACCTGGCCATCGAAAAAGGAAGCCATTGGCGGCACCACCGTAGTGGTGGTTGTTGTGTTTTTAGTCGCGTTGTTTTTGGGGATCGTGGACGCTATTTTGTCCAAAATCGTGCAGGCCCTTATTTAATCTATAATTATTTACCTGGGATCTAATTTTGTCTATGCAGTGGTATGTCATTCACGCCTATTCCGGGTATGAGCGCAAAGTAAAGCTGAGTTTGGAGGAGCAGTTCGATCATTCCGACTGCAAGGACCAGTTGGGTGAGATCATCATTCCCACTGAAGAGGTAGTGGAGGTTCGTAAGGGGAAAAAGAAGATCTCTTCGAGAAAATTTTTCCCCGGATATATCCTGATCCATTGCGAAATGACTCAGGAGATCTGGTATCTGATTAAAAATACTCCCAAGGTCACCGGCTTTCTGGGCGGTGGTGGGTCTCCTGTGCCTTTGACGGAAGCGGAGATCAAGGTGATCCTGGATCAGATTAAAGGCGAAACTGCACGGCCCAAGCCGAAATTTTCCTTTGAGAAGGGGGAAAGCGTTCGGGTGATTGATGGTCCGTTTGTGAATTTCAATGGGGTGGTTGATGACGTCAATCTGGATAAGGGCAAAGTCAAGGTCATGGTTTCCATTTTTGGCCGATCGACCCCGGTTGAGTTGGAGTTTCCTCAGATAGAGAGAGTTTAAAAACCCGGAATCAGTAGATTCCGGGGGGTGAATTTTTATTGAAGGAAGGACGGCAAAAACGTGGCAACTAAACAGGTGATGGGGCAAATTAAATTGCAGATTCCTGCGGGGCAGGCGACTCCCTCGCCGCCGGTTGGGCCGGCGCTGGGTCAGCACGGCGTCAATATCATGGAATTCTGCAAGGCGTTCAACGCCAAGACCCAAGGGCAGGAGGGCATGATTATTCCTGTCATTATTCAAGTATATAAGGATAGAAGTTTTACCTTTATTACAAAATCCCCGCCGGCGGCAATTTTGTTGAAACAGGCGGCGGGAATTGCCAAGGGGTCTTCCAATCCCAGTAAGGAGTCGGTGGGGGCAGTCACCCGCCAACAGGTTGAAGAGATTGCCAAGGTTAAGATGGTAGATCTGAATGCGCAAAATATTGAGGCGGCTATGCGGATTATCGAGGGTTCGGCGCACAGTATGGGGTTGAAGGTTACGGGTTAACAAACGATCAAGGTGAGGGCTCATGGCAAAGCAGGGAAAAAAGATGAAGGAGGCTTTGGGAAAAGTCGACCGAAAGGTTAAATACGAGCTGAAAGAGGCTTTGAAGTTGGCCAGGGAGATTAGTTTCGCAAAGTTCGATGAGTCGATGGATGTGGCGGTAAACCTTGGAGTAGATCCTCGGAAAGCGGATCAAAATATCCGCGGTAGCGTGGTTCTTCCCAAAGGGACTGGAAAAAAGTTCAGAATTCTTGTCTTTGCCAAGGGGGAGAAGGAAATAGAGGCCAGAGATGCCGGGGCTGATTTGGTTGGCGGCGAGGATATGGTAAAAAAAATTCAGGGCGGCTGGTTGGATTTTGACCGGGTCGTTGCCACTCCAGACATGATGGGGCAGGTGGGCAAGCTGGGTAAAATTCTGGGTCCCCGCGGCATGATGCCAAACCCCAAAACCGGAACGGTTACTTTTGAGGTTAAAAAAGCGATCGAAGAAATTCAGGCCGGGAAAGTGGATTTTCGTGTCGATAAAGGCGGCATCGTTCATGCTACTTTAGGCAAGGTGGCCTTTTCGGTGGAGGATCTCGTGGAGAATTACAATACTCTTATTGCCACACTGGTGAAAATGAAGCCTGCGTCCAGCAAAGGACATTATGTCAAGGGAATCTCGGTATCGACCACTATGGGGACCGGGGTCAAGGTGGCCTATGTGCCGTAATCAGGATCGCGGGTAATAGTTTCCTTTGCCCGTACGGGCCTATGGTTGATTCTATTTTGAAAGGTTAGTGTTGTGGCAAATCCAGCAAAACAGGAAGCGGTAAAAGAGTTGAATGAGGTATTTCAGAAAGCGACCGCCGCCGTTCTGGCCGACTATCAAGGGATTGATGCGACCAGCATCACCGCTATGCGCGCCAGGATGAGGAGCCAGTCCGTTGAGTTTCGGGTTGTCAAAAACACCCTGGCCAAGCTGGCGGCTAAAAACACGCCTTTTGAGGCGCTCGACGCCAGTTTTACCGGGCCAATTTCGGTGTTGGTGAGTTACGATGATCCCGTAGCTCCTGCCAAAGCCTTGGCCGATCAGCGTAAGGCCGACGCGAAAAAAACCCCGAAAATAATTTGTGGCCTGGTTGAAGGCAAAATGATCTCAGCCGAAGGAGTCAAGGCCCTGGCTGACCTGCCATCAAGGGAGGCCCTGCTTGGCCAGATGCTTTCCGTATTTCAAGGGCCGACCACCAATTTTGTTGGAGTGTTCAGCGCCCTGTTGAGAAAGCTTGTGGGAACTCTTGACGCAGTCCGGGAGAAAAAGGCGTCGAGCTGAGAAGCGGTTTTTTGAAAGGTCTTTTATTCGGCGAGTCAAGGTTGCTTGCCATTTGTATACAGTGTATTTGAAATTTAATGTGTTTAAAAAATTGATTGTTGAAAGGAGGTCGTGATGGCCGTCACAAAAGAGGATGTAGTGTCCTTTATCGATAGTATGAGCGTTTTGGAAATGTCGGAGTTCGTGAAAGAGTTGGAAGATAAATATGGCGTGACAGCGGCGGCTCCGGCTGTGGCGGTTGTGGCTCCCGTAGCGGCTGAGGTGGAGGAGAAGACCGAGTTTGACGTTGTTCTTACGGCTGTGGGCGACAAGAAAATTCAGGTGATTAAAGAAGTGCGGGCTATTACCAGTCTTGGGCTCAAAGATGCCAAGGACTTGGTAGAGGCGGCTCCTAAAGCCATCAAGGAAGGGGTGAAAAAAGAAGAGGCCGAGGAAATACAGAAAAAAATTGAGGCGGCTGGAGGATCGGTTGAGATTAAATAGGCGGAAATCCTTTTCCCGCCAGGCTTAGAAAGACCCCTGTTTCATTAATTTTTCACTCATTCATAAGGTAAGACATAATATGTCAGAAACGCGTTCCCGGAGAACGATAAATATCCTTAGGGAAAGGCACAATTTTGCCCGTATCCAAGTCATCGATGAAATTCCGAACCTGATAGAAATTCAAAAAAATTCTTTTGAGTCTTTTATTCAATGGGACACGGCCCCCGCACAGCGGGAAGTTCGTGGGTTGGAGGAAGTTTTCCAGGATGTGTTTCCCATTGCCGATTTGAATATCAATGCCCGGATCGAATACGTCGGGTATGAAGTGGGTCTCTGGGAATGTGGTTGTGGAGAATTCAAGGAGCTTGGCGGCCCGGGAGTGGTGTGCGAAAAATGTGGCCAGGAAGTGTCCTATAGTGAAAAGAACAAACTCAGTGAATGCCGCCAAAAAGGCTTGACTTATGCCGATTCCATAAAACTCATGGTCCGTCTGGTTTTGTATGACCGTGAGAGGATTGATGTCACGCCAAAAATCCTGAAAGAGCTGATCGGAAGATATATTGTCGAGGATGTCAGGCGTACTGAAAAAGGAAAAGCCATTATTCCCGCCCGGACAAAAATCACCCCGGAGATTACCGAAAAGATTCAGGCGGAGGAAATCACTCAAATCACCGTAAATACTGTTCGGGAAGTTAAGGAGCAGAAAATTTTTCTCGGTGAAATGCCGATGATGAGCCTCACCGGGACCTTCATGATCAATGGCGTTGAGCGTGTGATTGTCAGTCAAATGCACCGGTCGCCCGGAGCCTTTTTCTCCCACGACAAGGGTAAATCCCACATCAGCGGTAAAATTCTTTATTCCGCACGCATCATTCCAGACCGGGGTTCCTGGATTGATTTCGAGTTCGATATCAAGGATCTTCTCTATGTGAAAATTGACCGGAGGCGCAAGCTCCCCGCGACAATTTTGTTGCATGCCTTTGGCATGAGCAGTAAGGAAATACTGGAGACCTACTATCCGGTAGAAAAAATCAATATCTCCGCTAAAGAGTCCAGATTTTCAATGGGTTCCAAAAACCTTTTGATAGGTTTTAAAGTGCTGGACGACATCATCGATCCGAAAACGAATGATGTGATTCTGAAGGCCGGCAAAAAACTCACTCCCGCCGCTGGGAAGAAAATTTCCCGTTTGGCGCGATCCTCCAAAGTTGAAATTGATGAAGAAAGCCTTATTGGCCGTTTTCTCTTTGATGAGATTGTGGACAAGGAAACCGGCGAGGTGTTTGCCGAGACCAATCAGCCGATCACAGTGGAGATACTGGATTATATTAAAAAGAACAAAATTACAGAAATTCAAATTCTGCACATCGACGAAGAAGCCTCTGATACTGCGTTGCGCGACACCCTGGTGGCGGGGAAAATCTCTTCCCAGGAAGAGGGTATTCGCGAAATCTACAAGCGGTTGCGCCCAGGCGACCCACCCACCGCTGAAATAGCAAAATCGCTATTCATGAATTTGTTTTCCAATCCCAAGCGATACAACCTATCCGTTGTCGGGCGGATCAAGATGAACGAGAAATTCGGCCTTGATATTTCGCTTGAGGAACGGTTGTTGACTCTGGAAGACCTCAAAGCGGTGGTGAAATATATAATCGATTTGAGAAATGGAATTGGTCAGATTGACGATATTGACCATTTGGGCAATCGACGGGTTCGTGGCGTAGGGGAATCGCTGGAAAATCAATTCAGAGTTGGTTTGGTTCGAATGGAGCGGGCGATCATAGAGCGAATGTCCATTCAGGACCTGGATGTTTCCATGCCGCACGACTTGATCAATTCCAAGCCGGTGACCGCGGCGATCAAGGAATTTTTTGGCAGTAGCCAGTTGTCCCAGTTCATGGATCAGACGAATCCTCTTTCAGAAGTGACCCACAAACGGCGTTTAAGCGCATTGGGTCCGGGAGGATTGACCAGGGAACGGGCTGGATTTGAGGTTCGTGACGTGCACTCGACCCATTATGGCAGAATTTGTCCGATCGAAACGCCTGAAGGGCCAAATATCGGATTGATAGCGTCTCTCAGTACTTACGCCAGGGTCAATGAATACGGGTTCATCGAAACGCCGTATCGAAAAGTGGAAAATGGTTATGCCAAAAGCCAGATTGAATTTCATACCGCAACGATGGAGGATAAGTTTGTCATTGCCCAGGCCAATGCGGAGTTGGATGAAAACAAAAAATTTGTCAAGGAAGTTGTTTCAGCACGGAAGGGCGGAGATTTTGTGTTATCTCCAAGCAACAAAGTGGATTATATGGATGTGTCGCCCAAGCAGTTGATCAGCGTCGCCGCATCGCTCATTCCATTTTTGGAAAACGATGACGCCAACCGGGCTCTCATGGGTTCCAACATGCAGAGGCAGGCGGTGCCCTTACTACAGGCCGAAGCGCCACTCGTAGGCACGGGTATGGAGGCGATGGTGGCCCATGATTCCGGCGCCGTTATCATCGCTGAAAATGACGGGGAAGTGATCAGCGCGGATGCCACCCGAATCGTGGTGCGAACGGTGAATAAAACGAGAGGGCACGTTAAAAGCAAGCGAAGCCGTCTGCTCGACTCAAATGTGGACATTTATACCCTGAGCAAATATCAGCGGTCGAATCAGAACACATGCGTCAACCAGAAACCCCTGGTGACTTCCGGAATGAAAGTCCGCAAGGGAGATGTTTTGGCTGACGGACCTTCGACGGACCTCGGGGAGCTTGCTCTGGGACGAAATGTCCTGGTGGCTTTCATGCCCTGGGATGGTTACAACTTCGAGGACGCCATCATCGTCGGAGAGCGTTTGGTCAAGGAAGATATTTATACATCCATCCACATTGAAGAGTTTCAGGTGGAAGCCCGTGACACCAAACAGGGAAAAGAGGAAATTACCAGGGACATTTCCAATGTTGGCGAGGATGCTCTCAGAAACCTGGACGATAGCGGCATCATCCGCATTGGCGCGACGGTCAAGGCCAATGAAATCCTTGTTGGAAAAGTAACGCCAAAAGGCGAGACTCAACTCAGTCCCGAGGAAAAACTTCTCAAAGCCATTTTCGGAGAAAAAGCCGGGGATGTGCGCGACACCTCGTTACGCGTACCGCCGGGGGTTATGGGAACCGTGATTGACGTGAAGGTGTTTTCCCGTAAAGGCGTTGACAAAGATTCCCGTTCCCTGGCCATTGAGGAAGAGGAAATCAGCCTGATCGAAAAAGATTTCAACGAGGAAATCAAAATTGTTAAGACCGAGACGGAAAAAAGCCTGCATAATTTACTGATCGGCAAGCAGGTTTCCAAATCCGCGACAGTAGGCAGGCACAGTTTTAAAAAAGGCGATATCCTTTCTGAAGAGATAATTCAGAAAGTCAGCCTTAAAGATTTGCCGAATATCCCGGCTCAGGGAGTTGATTCAGATGAATTGCAGGCATTGGCAGACATTTGCAAGGACCAGGTTCATATTCTGAAAACCATGATGGATGAGAAATTTGCCCGGTTGAAAAAAGGCGATGACCTTGCTCCCGGAGTCATCAAGCTGGTCAAAGTATTCATGGCCATGAAACGAAAACTCCAGGTCGGCGATAAAATGGCGGGGCGGCACGGAAATAAAGGTGTCGTGTCCAAAATCGTTCCCGAAGAAGATTTGCCTTATATGGAAGATGGAACCCCCTTGGAGCTGATTTTAAATCCGCTCGGCGTGCCCTCCCGAATGAATGTGGGACAGATTCTGGAAACCAACCTGGGGATGGCGGCAAAAGCGACAGGGAAGCACATGGCCACTCCTGTTTTTGATGGCGCCAAGGAAGAGGAAGTCCGCGCTCTTCTAAAGGAGGGAGGTTGTTCCACCACTGGGAAAGTGGTTCTTTACGATGGTCGGACCGGCCATCGTTTCCGGCAACAAGTGATGGTGGGCTATATCTACATGCTCAAACTGCATCACCTGGTGGATGATAAAATCCATGCCCGTTCCACAGGGCCGTATTCCCTCGTGACCCAACAGCCATTGGGAGGCAAGGCGCAATTTGGCGGCCAAAGGCTCGGTGAAATGGAAGTGTGGGCTCTGGAGGCTTATGGCGCGGCTTATACATTGCAGGAGATGCTGACCGTAAAGTCAGATGACGTTGAGGGCCGAAAGCGAATGTACGAAGCCATCGTCAAAGGCGATACCAATCTGAATCCCGGCTTGCCCGAATCTTTCAACGTTCTGGTCAAGGAGTTGCAGAGCCTGGCCATCGACGTGGAATTGATCGAATCCGAAAAATAAAGTTCCGAAAAAAAATTATCCAATCCGTAAGGATTGAAAATGAATTTTTATAAATCCTTTTTAGGAGATAAACCTGGTGGATCGCTTTACAATTTTTGAAAAGCCCAAAAATCCCATCATGTTTGATGCCATTCGCGTTCGTTTGGCGTCACCCGAAAAAATTCGCTCCTGGTCTTATGGCGAAGTAAAGAAACCCGAAACCATCAACTACCGGACCTTCAAGCCGGAACGGGACGGATTGTTCTGCGCTAAAATTTTCGGTCCGGTCAAGGACTGGGAATGCAACTGCGGCAAATACAAGCGCATGAAGCACAAGGGAGTGGTGTGCGAAAAATGCGGGGTGGAGGTCATCCTGTCAAAAGTGCGCAGAGAACGACTGGGCCACATTGAGCTGGCCAGTCCCGTGGCACACATCTGGTATTTCAAGGGGCTTCCAAGCCGCATTGGCCATATTCTGGATATCAGCCTTAAAGATCTTGAGCGGGTTATTTATTTCGAGAACTATATCGTGGTGGACCCCGGCGATTCTGATCTTAAAGAAGGCCAGTTGTTGACAGAGGATGAGTTTCGTGAGGTTGAGTTGGAATTTGCGGACACCCTCAAGGCCAGCATAGGGGCGGAGGGTATTCTGGAATTGTTGAAACAGATTGATTTGGATGCTTTGGGTACGACCCTCAAAGAGGATATCCTCACTACCAAATCCGTCATGAACAAAAGAAAGTTTTCAAAGCGGCTCAAGATCGTCGAGGCTTTCCGCAAGTCCGGAAACAGGCCGGAATGGATGATCCTCCAGGTCGTCCCGGTTATACCCCCGGAGCTCAGGCCATTGGTGCCGCTGGATGGCGGACGGTTCGCCACATCCGACCTGAACGACCTTTACCGGAGAGTCATCAACAGGAACAATCGGTTGAAGAGGCTTCAGGAACTGAAGGCCCCGCAGATCATCATCCGCAACGAAAAGCGTATGCTCCAGGAAGCGGTGTCCGCCCTGTTTGACAACGGCAGGCGGGGGCGCACCCTGCGCGGCACCAACAAACGGCCTCTGAAATCCTTGAGCGATATGCTCAAGGGGAAGCAGGGACGGTTCCGGCAGAATCTTTTGGGAAAACGAGTGGATTATTCGGGTCGATCCGTAATCGTGGTGGGACCGGAATTGAAATTTCATCAATGTGGACTTCCAAAAAAGATGGCGTTGGAATTATTCAAGCCGTTTATCTTTAACCGGCTCGAGCAAAAAGGTTATGCCGCGACCATAAAAACCGCCAAAAAGATGGTCGAGCAGGAGCGATCTGAGGTGTGGGAAGTTTTGGAAGAATTGGTTCAGGATCATCCTATCCTTTTGAACCGTGCGCCCACGCTTCATCGGCTTGGCATCCAGGCGTTCCAGCCCATCCTCATAGAAGGT
>JADFGI010000391.1 GCA_022567815.1 Nitrospinota bacterium | reverse complement strand
CAGAGTAAAGCCACGTCAGGATTGCGCGATCAGAAACTGTTATTGAGCCACTTGGAAAGGCTCTCAATTGTCCAAATGGAAACGCCTGTATGGAGGCTCTTTTTTCTGCGGTATCAACGGACATTAGTCATCCACCGGATAACCAACTTCTTGCAGCCGTTTTGTGTACGCAATGTGTTTCGGACTGCCCGGTAGTAAGAGCTTTCTTTTTTTCGCCCACTCTTTGATCAGTGCCGGGTCTGTTGGCATCACTCGGCTTTCGGATGTCATGATCTGCACCATGCGGCGATATCCCCTGAGCACGAAGACACACCAAGTAATCGCCACAAAAATTCCAATATCGAAGAACATTTGAAATGTGCTGAATTCCGCCATAACCCACCTATGTATATTTGCCTCTAGTCAAAACCACACCATCATCATTAACTGATGCAGTCGCAATAACGGCGCCTGCGTCATTATGAATTTCATTGTCTGTCGGAGTGGTGTCCATTTTATCTCGCAAAGCCATATACAACAGCATCAATCCAGTACGCAGCGTTGGTGATGCAGCTGGAGTCGCAACGCCCAATTCAGTAATAGCCGTATCAAGTGCTGCGTTGATCTGTGTCAGAACATCAGAGGCGGCCAAATTATTCAGGGCAAACAATTCTATTTCAGCGAATACTGGCGACATAGCAGCATGAGTAATCCAAAAAGACATTGCCTCTGTTAGATTACCACCGCCGATAGTCATATCTTCGTCAAGAAGTAGTTCGTAGACACCGGGCATATTTGTGGCATCGGTTTCGTTGATTGTTGGTGAATTAAAGGCCGCTGCTGCCGCACCGTTCCTTGATCGATAAACGGTGAAACTTGCAAGCCCGACCTGACCCGCATTGAAATACAAGAATTGGTCGGCAAACCCCAGCACGCTATTTTGCATCATTCAAGGCCCGATGGTTCTCCCTATCCCCGTGACGAATGTCCCATTTACGCGGCGTTTAAGGACGGAACAGTTCACCATGTTACGGACGAAGTATTCTGGAGAAAAGACGGAACGAGTTTCCCAGTGGAATACGTATCCACTCCAATCATACAAGAAGGCAAACCTACCGGAGCTGTGGTCACTTTTAAAGATATCTCACAACGCAAAAGAACAGAGCGAATGATAAATGCTCATACAAAAGATCTTAAACGAGCCAATGAAATGCTTTTCCGCTCCAATAAGGAATTGGACGACTTCGCTTATATCGTCTCTCACGATTTAAAAGAACCTTTGCGTGGAATTTATAATTATTCAGGTTTCATCAAGGAAGATTATTATGACAAATTGGATGACGATGGCAAATCCAAACTGGACACCCTTGGGCGCCTGTCCAAGCGAATGGAATCTTTAATCAACACCATATTGTATTATGCGCGCCTGGGGCGCGAGGAATCCACTATGGGCCCTGTTGACTTGAACAAGGTTCTTGCAGACACATTAGAAAACATGCAGTCGCTCCTGAAAGAATCCAACGTGGATATACGCTTGCCTAAACATTTCCCCACGGTTCATGGTGACGAAACCAGGATAGGCGAAGTTTTCCAGAATTTGATCGGCAACGCTATCAAGTACAACGATAAACCGGATAAATGGGTCGAGATAGGATGCATTTGGAATGGAATCGAAAAGGGTCAGGACCGCCGGATGGAGCCTGGTTCAGAAAAGTCACCAGACGGTCACTCCTCGTCCCCTGTTTTTTATGTGAAGGATAACGGCATCGGCATTCTTGAGAAACATTTCGATTCCCTGTTCCGGATTTTTAAACGCTTGAACGGAAAAAACAAATTCGGTGACGGCACTGGAGCGGGAACCACTATCGTCAAAAAGATCATTGAACAGCATAACGGCAGGATTTGGCTGGAATCCAAGATGGGCGAAGGAACAACCTTTTACTTTACGCTGGAAGGAGAACTCGGGAATGAAAAATATCAGCCCCAATCATTTGATTCTTATAGTTGAGGACAGCGACATCGATTATGAAACGACCATCCGGGCTTTTAAAAAGTCCAGTATGGCCAATCCTGTTCAACGCTGTGAAGACGGAGAAGAGGCTTTGGATTATCTTTATCACAGGAACCAGTTTTCTGATAAGGTCAAGTCTCCCCGTCCCGATTTAATCCTTCTGGACCTTAACCTTCCCGGAACCGATGGCCGTGAAGTTCTGGAAGAAATAAAAAAAGACCCAAAGCTAAAAACCATTCCCGTCATCGTCCTCACCACCTCCTCGGATGACAAGGACATAGAAAATTGTTATCAAGCGGGAGCCAATTCTTATATTCACAAACCGGTGGACCTGCAAGGTTTTTTTGAGGCCATTCAAAGACTCAAGGATTTCTGGTTTGAGGTGGCTATTTTACCCAAAAATGAAATGCTAACATGAAAACTACCCAAGACAATATAAAGATTCTGATTGTGGACGACGGCCCGGAAGACCGGGAAGTGTATACGCGTCATCTGAAAAATGGCTTTGAGAATATCAATTATCACATTTTTGAAAGTGAAACCGGTCAAGAAGGAATACAGCTTTGTAAAGAGGAAAGCCCGGATTGCATTCTCCTGGACTATTTATTGCCCGATATGGATGGCTTGGAATTCCTTTCCCTTTTAAGAGAAAAAGGCTATCCCGGCGCCGTTATCATGCTTACGGGTCAGGGAAGCGAAACGGTAGCGGTCAAAGCCATGAAAGGCGGGGTACAGGATTACCTGATCAAAAATAGTTTTTCATCGCAGGACCTTCATAACGCCATCGTCAAAGCTGTTAAGGACAACAACCTGGATGAAACCAAAAGATGGAAAACCCAGGCTCTGGTCGATCCTCTCACTAAGGTGTTAAACAGAAACGCCTATAACCTGACCCTCGAACAAACAATACGGGATTTCCGCCGCTACAAAGACCACACCATTCTCATGGTCGCGGCTATCGACCATTTCAAGAAGCTGAATGACCGC
>JADFGI010000036.1 GCA_022567815.1 Nitrospinota bacterium | reverse complement strand
TTTCATTTTCCTGGCAAAAGAATAAAGATCAATTTTAAAACCCTATTGCGCAAAACACTTATGAGGGAGAGGGATTATTTTAATGGTTTCTTTGCGCCCTTTGCGCCTTTGCGGTAATAAAGGGGTTTGGTTTTTACTGAAACACGAAATTTCTTATCTGCTATCTGGCAGTGAAGAAACGCGAGGAGGTTCCTTCCGATCCAATGAGGACCCGCACTTCTCGTTGACAAAGTGGGCAATTCCCTTCGTAGGCGTTTTTTTCTTTATTTATATAGACTCGGCGGTAAACGTTGCAACAGTCAAACAGAATCCCGAGGAATTTTTTTTTCTTATCCATCATTCCCCCATAATATGTCTCCAGACCCGGAGGTCTCCATCCTAAACTGCCCGGTTTTAACATGAACGCTCATTTCAATCCTTGCAAAGCCCTGATCTTGGATTCCTTATAATCCTGATGCGGGATGTGCATGGCTTTGGTGATTTTCCGAATCTGTTGCGATTCCGCGAGCGAGATTTCTCCATCGGCGGCGGCAATGGCGAAAAAACATTCCATCAGTTTCACCCGCTCATTATAGGTGATGATCTGATTCGTTTCGGTCATCACCTCGTGGAAATCAAATCCGTGTTTGGCCTGTTCCACGATGACGTCAAAAAGAATTCCCAACTCCTGCTTTGGAAAAGAAAAGTTTTCCTGCAAAACTTTTTGAAGCGCCTTTTCCTCCACTTCATCGATTATGTCATCCACCTGCGCAACGGACGCGAGAAGGGTTCCCAACAGGCAGATGTGATAAACTTCATCATCCGATAAAGAAATTTTGCGTCCCTGTCTGGCACTCCTCAATTCAATTTTTTTAATCACTTTCCTTTTAAAATACTTTTCCAGCTCGGGATCTTTCTCCCTCGCATCGACAAAAATCGTGCGCTGGAAAAAGTTGCGGACCTTCCCCAACGATCGGGTTGTGAACGAGGATTTTTTTAACCAGGAAGTGAATTGATCCACGAGAGCGATTTCTTCATCACTGGTTTTCTTTTTCCCTTCAGCCATCGCTGACATTGCCTGAATAATTTCCTGCTTCTCCTCAACCGAAGCCAGTTCGGCAATGAGTTGCTTGAATAATTCCTGCTGATGCGCTTTCGATACGGGAGCTTCGAGGTAGGGCTTCAACTCCCTCACATCATTTTTATCCAGATTGAATTTTTTAATAAAGGACTTAAGCAGGTTGAGTTCCGAATGCGTCATCTCGCCGTCAGCCCAGGCGACGGTGGTCATCACTTTCAAAAATGTCAGCTTTTTAAAATAGGACATGAATTAAATAATCCTTTCCACTTATTTAAAACGGTTCAACCACAATTTGCCTTTTTGGTCTTTGGAATCGATGCCAAAAACATCCAGATAGCCATCGTCATCAATATCCCCGAACGCAATTTCCGTCATCTGGCGGGAACGGGGGAGCCGCCGGACAGTTTCCACCGAGAACTTCCACTCCCCTTTTCCCTGCAGGTAGTGGGTTTCCCCTTCACTCAAAATCAGCGCGTCGGGAATGCCGTTGCCATTGGCATCCAGCAAATACACCCGCGACCCAGTCTTCACCGTCAGGGCTTCAGCCGACCGCCTGGTAAAACGTCCTTCTCCATTGTTTTCGAGAAAATAACTAACCTCTTCGGATTGCGTCCGGCGGTTCAGCACCAGAAGGTCGTTGTCCCCATCGCCGTCAAAATCCGCCCAATCGGCATGGGTGGTTTCACCCTGTATCGCAGGAAGATGACTGGTTGTGTTGTCGGTAAATTTTCCCAGGCTGTTGTTGAACAACAAGCGGTTCCTTCCGTTTCCATAAATAATGAAGATATCGCGGATTCCATCTCCATCATAATCGGCGAAAAAAGCACCAGTGATGCCAGGCGGCAATGGGGGAAGCAATATTGAAGTGAGGTCTTGAAAATCCCCATTTCCATTATTGATAAAGACCTGCGATTGAGTTCTATCCGGGCGGCCCTCTGGAGTCAAAACTTTTTCGCCATAAAAAAACAGGTCGAGATCCCTGTCGTGGTCGAGATCCACCAGCTCCACCCGATCAATTCCCTGATGAATTTCCGGAAGGAAGTAATCGACCTTTTTGTAATAATATCCCTTTTTATTGTTAAAAAAAATGCTGGCAAAATTTCTTCCATCTATCTTTTGGATGATGACAATATCGTCTGTAAAGTCCCCGTTAAAATCTCCAGCGTCGAAAAAAAGAATCTCTCCTTTCGCCGTGCGCACGGTTCTATTTTCCTTGCTGATTTCAAATCCGCGGCCGCCTTTGTTGAGCAGTAATAGCAGGCGTGAACTATCGCCCTTGCCTGTCACATGGAGAATCAGGTCACGAAAGCGGTCTTTGTCCACACGGGCAAATTTAGCGCGTTGGATGGTTCCGGGTAGCTGGGGAAGATAACGCTTGGTGACATCAATATAATGCTGGCGTTTGGAGTTTTTAGACAACAATTGTTTTTTTGAACACCCGGAAAAACTCAATAACAGCGTCAACATAAAAATCAGTACCACTGAGAAACCGGTGGGACCGGCCTGCTTCTTTTTCATTTTTGTTTTATGTTTCCGCATGTTCTTCCTTGATTAAAAGGCAAAACTAAAAAACCTGTTCGGCTAAAACCTGCGCCTGCTCATAAAACCGGTCGCGCAATTCCAATTCATAGGGACTCAGTTTGCCGCGCTCCCATTTTTCCGGGAAGGTATTTAGGAACCCCATTTTAAACGCCTGGGCCGCCTCGCCAAACCCGACCTCCCTTCCGCACAGTTGATTTAATGATATCGTATTTTGTTGCAGGGTATCCAAATGGGTTGCCCGTTCTTCAGGCCGATCAAATTGAAACAGCGAGTTCATCAGCTCTCTGTCGCAATCGAGCCACATGGCTCCCTGTTGAAGAAACGAACAGCTTGTTCTCCGTTGGGCCGATCCGATCAACTTTTTATTTTTAACGCTTATTTCATGATGATTCAATGAAGAAAAACAGGAAGGCGACCTGCCGTTTGAGGAAGCCCTGCCAGGTTTCGCCATTTCCGCACCACGAATGCCCAACCGGCTGAGGGAAAGCAGAAGCGCCTTGGAAACTGTGCGGAAAGCGTCCCGCAGGTTGGCGGGAAATCGCGCGTGCGGAATGGGAACCACCAGACTGTAAGTGAGTTCATTGTCATGCAGGAGTGCCCTCCCTCCGGTGGGCCGTTGAACGACTGGAATTCCCAGGGCACGGCAACGGGGCAAGTCAATATCCCGGCAACTGTTTTGCGCGTAACCGATGGTCAGGGTCGGTTCCTTCCAGCCATACAACCGCAATGTGGGCGGAGCTTTTCCTTCGCCACATGCAGTGAGTATCGCCCGGTCAGTGGCCATATTCAAGAAGCCGCCGCAGGCTCCGTCTTCGATCAACCTCCAGGTTTCCATTGTTCTCCACGCCTCAACACAAAAATTTTCCCTCTCCAAGGTGGAGAATTTTGTTTTGACTCACCCGAATTTCTATTGTTAGTATCAAGGGTATCAGGATACCAGTTTGTCTTTAGAAGAAAGCAACCTCAGGCCCGACCAGATTATCTCCCAATTTTCCGGATTCCACATGAATTTTTGCGTTTCATTAAAAAAAACAACAGCGGTCATTTTATCGCCAGGCTTGTTTGTCCTCATCTTTGCCTTCGTTGCCCCGGCAACGGCCTATGAAAGTTTCTCTTCAGGGTCTTCTATGTCTTCTATTTTAAAATGCCAAACGACCTGTCACCAGGCGGAAAATCTAGTGAAGGCCCACCAGGAGAAAGAAAAAAAATCTCAATGCCGCGATTGCCATGTAGGGAAGAAGCTCAAAAGAGCCAAGTCTCCATTCCAACCTTTGGAAAAATTTAGACGGACCTCTGCCGGGAAGCCGTCACACTTTCCTGCATTTATTTCACGGTCTTCCATCCAAATGGCTTCCACCGCCAAAAAAGAATCCGATAAAAAAAGTTTTAAAAAAAAAGAAAAACTTCCCACCCCCTCACCCGAAATGGTTACTATTCCAGCGGGCGACTTCATTATGGGTTCGAACGAGCGGTGGGACGATGAGTCCCCAGAACATATAGCCTCAACCGACGCATTTTACATCGACTTGTATGAGGTCACCAATGAAACATACAAGATTTTCGCCGATGAAACCAATCGGGAAACTCCCTATCACTGGGCGGAAGGAAACATTCCCAAAGGAAAGGAGAAACATCCTGTTGTGTATGTCAGTTGGTTTGACGCCAAAGCCTATTGCGAATGGGACGGGGGAAAACGACTGCCCAACGAACAGGAATGGGAAAAAGCCTCCCGCGGGAAAAATGGGTTCACCTATCCTTGGGGACATGAGTGGACGTTGGACAAATCCAACAATCCTTACAAGCATTCCACCGGAACGGTACCTGTCGGGTCTTACCCGAATGGAAAGAGCCCATATGGAATCTACGACATGTCGGGCAATGTCTGGGAATGGGTGGACAGCTATTACCTTCCGCATCCGGGGAACACAGTCCATCGGGCGGAATATGGCGAGGACAAAAGAATCTTAAAGGGAGGGTCCTGGTTCGATTGTCTCTCTTATGGATGCGGCTTGAGCGCTCCCACTTTTAACCGTAGTTTTTTCACGCCGGAAGTGCGCAACAACAGCTTTGGTTTTCGATGCGCGAAAACGCCGTAAGCACACCTCTTTCAAAAAAGGCTTCCTAAAGTGAAGGAAGAAACTCCTGTAGAACCTGAAAAAACCGCGATCAGCCGAAAAAGGAAAATCATCGTTTTGATTTTTGTGATCGGCTTTTGGATCTTTTTTTATTGGTATCGAGGTTCCCAAACCCCGCCGCCACCTCCCAAGACTTCATCTGAAATCCACAAAGAAACGAGTGGGACGATTCCATGACAAGCTCTGCAACGCGGCAAACCCCCGCCAGGAAAAGTGAAGAAAGATCACCAACGACTATATTTTTTCCTGTTGATCTTTTCATTTCCACTCAACAAATCCAAAGACTCGCTTGCGCGCCGCAAAATCAAAAAACTTTTATCACCTTCCATTAAAAGCAATTTCGTTTCGGGAATATCGTCCAAAACCTGTGGCTTTTTCATTTTCAGCTTCTCATCTTCCTGATGAATAATTTGTCTATTATCATCGCCCAATGCCTGGCGTAAGGGGTGAAATATTAAATCCTTTGAACTCTTTGCCTGGGTCAACTGTAAATCCAGATGGTCCTCAGGAAACTGTTTCATTTTGGGCAATGGCTTTTGCAGACGGTTTATAAAACCCACATGACGGCCCGTCCTGGATTGAGATGAGAACCGGTTGATATCGAATCCCCTTCCCGCCAACGTCAGGGGGTTATCTATTGCGGTCACGGTATCCCGGACCTTTTGTTTGTTGGTCCCTGCCGGCTTTTTTGCGGCCCGTGGAAATCGTTCATACCGGTTTAAGGCCAAATAGTCCTTATCGCCCTTATAGGCTAAATCAATATTATCGTCCCTGGAGAGGGTAGCGGAAATTTTGGGCGGGTCGGATTTATTCACAGCGGGGAGTGAAACGGATGTTGCTTCTTTGACTTCAGATGGTGCTACTGCTGATGGCTCCGGAAGTTTTTTTTTCTCCACGATTTGTTTCTTTTGATTACCAACCGTACTGAAAACCGCAATACCCAAAACAAGCAAAAACAAAATCAGCAGAGGCCGCTTGTATTTGAAAATTTTTTCCTCTTTCACATCTTCAGCATAATTTTCTTCAGCATCATCCTCGCTTGGGAAAGGAATTTTCAGGGCATTTGACATTATTTTTCATCCGTTAGGCGCCAAATTTTTATCAGAGGCCTGTTTTTTGACGCTTCTCTATTGAGATAAGTTCTTTATACATAATGAGTTTCGGTTGGCACGAGGATTGCTCTAAAAGTTATTTACCCCTTCTGCGGCAATAGGAGTATTATTCAGCCACCGCAAGACATTCAGGAGATTTTCTGGTGCCAAAAGATTTCAAATCTTTGTTGCCTCCAAAATTCATTCGCCTTTTGGAGCATAAGTTAGAAACAGGTGAAATGACTCCCGAGGAATGCAGGACGGTCCTCAAGGAGTTTATGCTTAGGGAGTTTGACCGAAAAAAAGCCGAACAATCCCAAAACGCCTGGAATAACCTGGTCATCAATTTCCAGAACCGGGCTCAATCATTCCTCAAAAAACTTTGGGACAGGCCGCCCAGCGAACCTACGCTTGGTATGGAAGAACTGGTTGGAACCGTCCGGGCGCGGCGGATTTAACGAACCATTCCCGACTCCCTGCCATCAGCATGCAGTGCCTTTGCGCTCATCTTTTGTCAAAACTCAAATCACTTGCTCAATAATTCATTGGTCTTATCCGCGGCTTTTTCCATCGTTTGATCGAGTTTCTCTTCCGCTTTTTCTGTCGGTCCTTTTTCCTTGCATGCGGAAATTCCCAACACAAAAATAGAAATCGCCACAACCAGCATTGCTTTCTTCAATACCGTCGTAACTTTTCTCCTCTTTATGACGGTTACTTTATATCTAATTGATATTAATACGCCATATTCAACATAGCATAATTTTTGGGACGATAAATCTTAATATTGCTATACTCCATAAAAACAAAGCACCAGCAAATCCCGAGCATACAAAAGTTTATCCACCTGTTGCCCGTTTTGGCCTGTATGGAAAATTTTGTAAACTCACCGCATCGGATGCCCTTTCATGAAACAGCGTTTGGCAATTCCCATACTCCTGTCCATCCTGCTTGGCGTGATGATCGCCGTCCCCACCTCCGCTTTGCCGAACCGGGACCAGGCTCAGGCCCATTACCAGCGCGGAGATGAATTGAGTGACTCAGGAAAGTATGAAGAAGCCGTCGATGAATTCCGCAAAGCCATCCGGTTAAATCCCAGCCATTTTGAGTCGCATAACAATCTTGGGTTCGCGTTTTCCAGGTTGGGACGCTATTGGGAAGCCGTCCATGAATATAAGGAGGCCGTCAGGGTGCATCCGGACAATGCGGTCGCCCGTAACAATTTGGGTTTTATGTATAACAAACTCGGTTTATATGAAGAAGCGATCCTGCATCTTAAGGAAGCGATCCTGTTGGACCCAAACTATGCCATCGCCCACAACAATCTGGGATGGACCTATAATCGTCAAAAGAAATTCAAGGAAGGCGTTGCGGTCCTTAAGGAGGCCGTCCGGCTGGACCCCGATCATGCAGACGCGCATAACAATCTAGGATGGGCCTATAACGGCTTAAAACAGTACGAAGACGCTCTCCCCATCCTCAAAAAAGCTATCCGGCTGAATCCGAAATCGGCTTACTCGAAAAATAATCTGGGTTGGGCGTATAGGGGATTGAACCGTTATGAAAAAGCGATAACCGCCTTTGAGGAAGCCATCCGCATTGATCCTAAACTGGAATACCCTTACAGTAACCTCGCCTATGCCTATGACTCTCTCAAGGATGGAACGAAAGCTCTCGCCTATGTGGACCAATGGGAAAAATTGGCGATCGAGAACGGGAATATCAATCAATTGCGCAGAGCCACCGAATTTTCTATCGAACTCAATTTTCTATCGAACTCAAGGAAAAATACAATCGCAACGGAGAGGAATTGGTTCGATCTCCTTGACCAGTTTTGGGCTGGAACGAATGCGCGGCACTCCTCCGCGGAGGGCGAGTTTGCTCACGACGTGAAACTTTTTCTGGTTTCAGTTCGAACTTTTTCGCCGAACCTCCACGCAGATAAAACCTGGCTATTTTGACTTACAACGAGTTTTAGGAAAAATAAGAAACCTGCCCCAATCATAGTTGATTTATGGTATAGTGTGGCCACCCTGATATAGAAGTTCATGGACTGAAGCCCGCCATAAGCTAGCGTGCTCAAAAATAAAGCAACATAGCCAACCCATAGTTTTCTTCACCTTTGTAAGTAAGACCTCAACGAAACCAAGGTTCTTTTCCTGGCAGGAACTTTTTTTTCAGTGGAATATGACATAACGTGAAGCACAATTGCGGCTGGGCCTAGGAAAAGAATGATAGGAAAGGATGTTTGATTGACGAACAACATTAAATTTAAGAATGGTCGTATTACCACCGCGTGTTTACTCGCCGCTGGCACCGGAAGCCGTCTTCACCCCTTGACGAATTCCACCCCAAAATGTCTTACGGAAGTAAATGGAAGACCCATACTCGAAGAATTGCTTTACTGTCTGCAACAGAACGGGTTCAAGCGATTAGTGATCGTTGTTGGACATTTTGAGCAAAGTATCCGAAGGTTTCTTGATGAATATGAAGGAGACCTGACAATCGACTACATAGTAAATCCGATTTATAAAACAACCAACAACATTTACTCATTGTGGTTAACAAAGGAAATAATTCAAGAGTCATTTCTTCTGATCGAGAGCGACATTATATTTGATGCCTCCCTGCTGGGTGATCTTCTCTATCCAAATAAAATTGCCATATCTCATATGTTGCCGTGGATGAATGGAACCACAGTTACATTAGATTCTTTGCGCCGGGTTTCGGCTTTTGGGACCGGCAGGAATATGAGAAACGTTGTTTATAAGACGGTCAATATATATAGCCTGTCATGGTCATCGTGGCAAAAAATCATTGTGTATTTGAATCGGTATATCGCCTCCGACAATTTAAACTATTATTACGAAGCGGTATTTCGGCAAATGATCGCTGATGGCAGTCTTGATTTTGACAGCGTTTTCTTTGACGCAGAATGCTGGTACGAAGTGGATACATTAGAAGACCTGAGCGAAGCTGAGCGGATTTCTTTGAAAATCAACAGGAATTTTCGGATCAGCCAGCCGGAATATATTAACTCCAGCCTAGAGCCTTTGAGCCACATTTCCCATTTAAGATGAAGGCTTCAAATAGGGCGATTTCAGGGTTTTCAATGAAACAAACAAGGGAATCCAATGGGTGAGAGTAGGCTTTACGGGTCAAATAGGATGGGAAAGAAATTTTCAGCACAAGCTAACCGCTTTGTTGCGGCATCGACCCGTGAGTTAAACAAATTTAAAACTGAGATATTAGCAACAGATGGGAATCTAAAAACCAGGTTTCTTAAGCTTGCGATTTAGTTCAAAAACCCCCACCCTTATTTTTAACCTTTTTTAGTTACTTCGGAGGAAATTTAGCTGATGGAAAAAATAAAAATTGCTTTGATTGGTATTGGTAACTGCGTTAGTTCCCTCATTCAAGGAATATATTATTACAAAGATAAAGAGCCTCAAGATATCATCGGCCTGATGCATCATGAAATTGGAGGGTATAAGCCGGAGGACATCCGGGTCGTTGCGGCCTTTGATATTGACAAACGAAAGGTTGGGACCGACGTCCATCAAGCAATTTTTTCCAAACCGAATTGCGGTGTGGTTTTCAATCCTGATATTCCTCCATCAGGAGTCACCGTGCAGATGGGTAAAGTTTTGGACGGTTTCGCGGATCATATGAACGATTATGATGCGGAAAACACTTTTGTCCTGGCCGATAACCCCGAACCCACTAAAGAAGAAGTCGTGCGGGTTCTCAAGGAATCGGGCGCGGAAATTCTCCTCAATTATCTTCCCGTTGGCTCGGAAAAAGCGACTCGGTTTTATGCCGAGTGTGCACTGGAAGCTAATGTTGCGTTCATTAACAACATACCGGTGTTTATCGCCAGCGACCCCGTATGGGCCAAGCGTTTTGAGGAAAAGAATATTCCCATTGTCGGTGATGACATCAAGTCACAGGTCGGGGCGACCATTACCCACCGGGTACTGACCGACCTGTTCAAGAAACGCGGCGTCAAGCTGGAACGGACCTACCAGCTCAATACCGGCGGCAACACCGATTTTCTCAACATGCTCAACCGCCATCGCCTGGCCTCGAAGAAAAAATCCAAAACGGAAGCGGTTCAATCCGTTACCGCCCATCGCCTGGCCGACAAAAACATCCATGTGGGACCCAGCGATTACGTGCCCTGGCAAAAGGACAACAAAATCTGTTTCATTCGAATGGAAGGCAAACTCTTTGGCGACGTACCCATGAATATTGAGCTTAGGCTTTCCGTGGAGGATTCACCTAATTCCGCCGGAGTCGTCATCGACTCCATACGTTGTACAAAACTGGCATTGAACCGGGGACAAGGTGGAGTCCTTCTTGCCCCTTCGGCTTATTTCTGTAAACATCCCCTCCACCAATTCACCGATGATGAGGCATTTCAAATGATTGAGCGTTTCATCCAGGGAACCCAGCTTACTCAGGGCAAAGACCTCCTGCTCATTAATGAGGGGCTTAAGCTTGGGGCGTCTCCAGATTTGGTTTCAGAAAATCTAAACCAAAATTGAAACCTAGATGAAGTGTCTAATTATCGCCGCGGGCAAAGGCCACCGCTTGCGGAGCAAGGGCGATAGCAAGCCCCTCGTTCCACTTTTTGGCATCCCTTTAATCGAACGGGTCATCCGCTGTGCCGTTGAGGCTGGAGCGGATGACTTTTTTGTGGTCACCGGTTACCAGAGAGAGAGCGTTTGCGTTTTTCTTGACCGCTTAGCCAAACGTCTCGGTATTGGCATCACTCCCATCGTTAATGAGGATTGGGAAAAAGAAAACGGCCTTTCAGTACTCAAGGCGCGGGATTACCTGCGCGAACCCTTTTTGTTGCTGATGGCGGATCACCTCTTTAATTCTTCTATCGTCCGCAAGTTAGTGGAGCTTCCATTAACCGATGGAGAAATTGCCCTCGGCGTCGATAGAAACATGAGCAATTCCCTGATCGATTTAGAGGATGTTACCCGAGTTAGAACCGAAGGCGAAAAGATTCAGGATATCGGTAAAAACCTGAAGGATTACAATGGATTTGATACTGGTTTGTTCGTATGCACTCCCGCCATTTTCGACGCATTGGAACGCTGTGCGGAAGCAACCGGCGATACCTCCTTATCTGGAGCGGTGCGGAGGCTTGCCAGCGAGGGCTTGGCGAACGCGATCGACATCGACGGTCAGTTCTGGATCGACGTCGATGACCCCGAAGCTTTCGAGCGGGCGGAAAACGCGCTCATGGCCAATATGCGGGGAAAGGTCAACGATGGCCCCGTGGCCCGTTTTTTGAATCGGCCTTTATCGATTTGGATTTCCCGTCGGCTGGTGAATTATTCGATTACCCCAAATCAGATCTCCCTTGTCTCGTTTCTGTTTTCGGTGCTGGCCGCCGGTCTGTTCGCCCTTGGCGGTTATTTTGCCCTTTTCCTGGGCGGCGTTATCGGTCAATTTGCCTCGGTGATCGACGGTTGCGATGGGGAAGTGGCACGGCTCAAATTCCAAACCAGCGACTACGGGAAATGGCTGGATGCCGTGCTGGACCGCTATGCCGACGCATTCCTTCTTTTTGGCCTCACCTGGCACGCTCACGCGGATAGGACGGAAGGCCTTGTCCTGTTTGTCGGATTCCTGGCAATCATTGGGTCTTTTTTGTTGAGTTACACGGCGGACAAATACGACCATCTGATGAGCCGTCAGATTCGCCAAGGCAGAGGACTCCGGATAGGCCGGGATATTCGTGTCTTCATCATATTTCTCGGTGCTGTGCTCCATATACCTTTTTGGACACTGCTACTAATCGCCGTGACGATGAACCTTGAAACCATACGCCGTCTCATCGTCTGCCGGGATCATGGATAGGATCGAATGCGCCAAACACAAAATCCGGGAAGTCATTGCCGGTTCCAGAGTGCCTGAAGACCCGGTGCATGCCGACAACACGCTCGAATGGCTTCTCAAATTCGATCCCGCAGCCGATCCGGCCATGCAAATTGCCGCGCTCGCTCATGATATTGACAGAGCAGTGGAAACGCGAAAGGTGCGCCGCTCCGATTTTGACGATTATGATGTCTTCAAAGCCGCGCATGCCCAAAACGGGGCGAAGATTCTGCGGGAAATTCTGGATGATTGCCAAGTGGCCAAACCCATTGCCGACGAAGCTTGCCGTCTTGTAACCATTCATGAAGTGGGCGGCGACCCTCGTTCCGACCTGCTCAAGGATGCTGATAGTATTTCCTATTTTGATGTCAACATGCCTTTGTACTTCCAACGCGAGGGCTGGGATGAAACGAAACGCCGGTGTGTTTGGGGCTATCGGCGGCTTTCTTCACAAGGAAAAGAGGTAGTCAAAGGCATAACCTATGAAAACCAAACTCTGACGCGCTTATTAAATGAGGCCATTGGACGAACTGGCGGAAAAGAGGTTTTAGAATCTAAAAAACAGGCCTCGTAGCGTACGATTTTGTTCAAAACCGTTTTAAAAAGTTTATCAGAAAGTGTCTCTTAACTTATTATCCTTTCTGGTCCACATGGCTTTGACGGGGAACAGCTAAGGATACATGGATGGGTTTGGGTTGCCCGCCAGCGCTGGCCGCTTTCGCTTTCACGCTGAATCCAGAATTGTCCAACGATTAATCCAAAGCGCAAATACTGATACCTAGTGGCGCTGTGCTGGATATGGGAAGTGGCGTTGGATATTGGGCCGAATACTTTGCCAAACAATTTGGCAAGGTTGTTGCTGTTGAAGCAAGCGTGCCATTGTATGAATCCCTGGTCCAACGGTGCTCTCCCTACGCCAATGTCCTTTCCATCAATACTGATGTCTTGTCGTTTGAGCCAGAGGACCGTTTTTCGTTAATTTTTCTTGGCGGATTATTAATGTATCTCAATGAATGTGATGTCATCAACCTGTTACAGAAGGTGACCTCGAACCCAATGGTGTTATTTTGTGCCGTGAGAGTACCGTCCGAAATGAAACGGTTACGCGACAAGGAACTTACCAGGTGGTGTATCGTTCGGTCAAAACTTACGCCCAAATTTTCATGAAGGCGGTCTGTCGGTGGCCAAAGTGGAATTGAACGTACCCTACGTCCTCATGCAAATGGGATGCGAATCCATTAAAAAATGGAAGGCGACTATTCCTGAGAAACGACAAGGACTTTCCGCCATGGGATGTCTGGTGTACTGGGGGCTAAAATCAGGGGATCCGTGGATAACACGACTTCCCGCCAAAATAGGCATTTATTTCCCTGATTTGACAAACCACTTTTTTGTGCTTCGCAAAGGTTGCAGGGAACCTTCCAGAAACAATGATGTAAATTTCACAAACTGATGAAGGATCTGGGTGTTGGAAGATTTACATACCGGAACCTGCCAAATATCGTTTCCATCCTCGGAGTTCTCCCGCTGGCAATCCTCTTCATGGAGGGTGGTTTTCAATACCTGATCCCCTTGATCATCTACAACAACATCATGGATGATCTCGATGGAATCCTTGCCAACAAACTGGACCTCCGAAGCAAATTTGGGGCTAACCTGGACAATGTTTGTGACGCGGTCGCGCATATCCTTTTGGTCATGGCTGTTGGCATGCACTACGGTGGTTCCTGCACTTTATTTTCCCTTGTGGCTGTGATCGCGATTTTGTTGCGCGTCGTTTCCCGGGTCAGTTCCCCCCCGAAAACCGCTACCGGCTCGCCTACCAACGAGCTGATGCGCCACATGCTTTTCGTACTTCTAATCGCAAATTACTTTGACTTCAGCCCGGAGCCGTTCCTGATTTCCGCGTTTCTATTGAACACAGCATCGATGGTTCTACCATTCCCGATGCGCTATATGATAAGAAGTTTAACCAAGTCCGCCACGGCGATCGTGTTCGTTAATATCTCGTTGGTGGTTGCCTGGTTGGTTCCCATAGCAATGCTGGGAGTCGCTTTCTGTTTCTTGGGTGCCTACTTGGTCTCATTTGTTGTCGGCGGGGTGCAGTGGTT
>JADFGI010000035.1 GCA_022567815.1 Nitrospinota bacterium | reverse complement strand
TTAATAGCTTCTAAGGGCTCGTGAGCGTAGCGAACGTCAGCCCTCCTGCGTAGCAGGCTTTCCTCCCCCTAAGGGGCGTGGCAGGCTTTTCCTCCCCTGTAAGGGGCCAGCGTGACGCTGGAACCCAGTATTAACGTGCAATGGATTAATAGCTTTTTAGGGCTCGTGTACCCCTCCGGGGCATGAAGGCAACGGAAAGGATATCACAAGCGTAGCGAACGTCAGCCCTCCTGCGTAGCAGGCTTTTCCTCCCCTGTAAGGGGCGGGAAATTATTGAAACTTCAAGCCGTTATTTTTCATTAAAGCAAAACCCTTGACCGCCTTCCCGTGGTTTGTTAGTATCTGCCCCACGAAGACATTTAAATTGCTGGAAACTTCAGTTCCATCTATCCTGATGTTGGGTATTTTCTGATCCCCTTGCATTCCAAATCATGCAGAACGTTAGCCATAAGACAAGATCCTTCCTTGAAAATTGGCTCGACCTTACAGTAAAAGACTATGTCAAGCATATGCGTAAAGATCAGGATGGCGATTTGTACGGCCTCATCATCGGCGGAGTGGAAAAACCTCTATTGGACATCGTTATAAAAGAAACCAACGGGAATCAGACCCAAGCCGCCAATATCCTGGGTATCAACCGCAACACTCTGCGCAAGAAGATCAAAGAATATAAAATTCAATGCCCCAAAAAAAACTAGCTGTTATCATATTGGCCGCCGGTAAAGGCACCCGGATGAAATCTCCTTTAGCTAAAGTGTTGCAACCCTTGTCTGGGAAGACTCTATTGCACTATGTCCTTGAGACCGTGAGAGAACTCGGTGCCGACCGGGTGGGTGTGGTGGTGGGATTTCAAGCCGATAAAGTAAAATCTACTTTCCCCGATCCAAAACTGGAGTTTGTCGAACAAAAGGAGCAGTTGGGTACGGGCCATGCCGCTCAGCAAACCGAACCCTGTTTCAGAGATTTTCAAGGCGATATCCTGGTGTTGTGCGGAGACATGCCTTTGATCCGGGCCGCCACTTTGAAAAATTTGATAAAAAAACATCGGCAGAGCGAAGCCGCCTGCACCCTGTTGACCCTGAAAGATAAAAAGGGGGAAATCAAGGATTTTGGCCGTATACTCCGGGATCAGAATCAATCAATCACCCGTATCGTGGAGAACAAGGATGCCACGGAGCAGGAGAAAATGGTTGACGAATACAATTCCGGTGTATACTGTTTTGATAAGGGATTGTTTTATAAGGCATTGCAAGTCATAGACAATGGCAACTCCCAAAACGAATATTATTTGACGGATACAATCAAATATTTTGTTCAGAACAAGTGTTCCGTCCAATCGGTACAAACAGACGATTCCGATGAAATTTTTGGGATCAATTCTCCCGAAGATCTGAAAAAAGCGGAACAACTGTTGAGCCGTTGAAAATTTTGTTGATAAAATTTTAGATCACTAGAAAATTCCAGGATAATTACCTATGAAAGCGGTTATTCTCGCCGGAGGCAAAGCTTCCAAACTGGTTCCATTTTCCGCGACCCGGCCCATCCCCATGTTGCGTCTTGCCGGCAGGACCTTGTTCGATAACTCGATCGACCTTTTGAAAAAATCCGGAATCAACGATATTTTCGTGGTCATCGAGCATCAGAAAGAAAAATTGATCCGGCGAATCGGCGAGCACCTCAATAACGGATTGAACCTTCATTACATCGAACAGGGGGAAAGCAAGGGAATCGGCGATGCGATAATGAAGGTGAAAAACAAAATCTCCCCCGGCGAATACTTTCTCCTGATTTACGGTGATACGGTCACAGCGGCAAATATTTTCAGCAAAATTCAGCAATCGTTTCATTCCTTCAAATGCCCGGTGGCATCGATTTGCCTTCCTCCATCGAACCAGGATTTCGGCAACGTTTTTCTGAATGCTCATATGAAAATCACCAAGATCATCGAAAAACCAAAGGGCAATGATCTTGGAAATTATGTCCTTTCGGGCGCTTATATCCTTCCGGAATCCATTTTCAAGACGCTGGAATCGACCGGGGGGTCCATGGAAAAAGCCCTGAAGAAATTGGTGGATAATGAAGGTTTGATGGCGTCGATGTGGGAAGACGAATGGTTGGATATTGTTTATCCCTGGGAAATATTGACGGCCAATAAAATACTGATGGATTCCTGGGAAAATTCCTGCATCGCCAAGAGTGCTGTGTTGGAGTCCAATGTGACGATTCAAGGGACCGTGAGAATTGAAGATGACGTGGTGGTCAAAGCCGGAGCTATTCTGGAGGGACCCTGCTCCATCGGCAGGGGAAGTTATATCGGAAACAACGCCCTCATCCGGAGTTACACATCCCTGGGGCATGAATGCAGTGTGGGTTATGGCGTGGAATTAAAAAATTGTGTCGTTTTGGATAATTCCCACATCGGGCGATTGTCCTTTATCGGTGACAGCGTGTTGGGCGAACAAGTCGATGTCGGCGCGGGGGTCATGACCGTGAATCGAGCCATCGATTGGGAATCCATCAAAGTGAAAAGCGGCAAAAAGTCCATAGATACGGGGATGCCAAAGCTGGGAGCTTTCATTGGCGACAATGTGGTGATAGGAGCGGGTAACACCATTCAACCCGGAACGGTGATTCCTCCGGGGAAAATACTGCCAGCCTGTTATTCAGTTAAAAATAGATAAGAAATTTTTTGGATACCGGAAATGTGCGGAATTAGCGGAGTAGTGGGTCTAAATAATATTTCAGATGAGCTGTACCAGGGCATCCGGAATTTGGAATACCGCGGTTACGATTCCTGCGGCGTGGCTTTGATGAATAAAAAGTCGCTGGTCATCCGTAAAAACACGGGCGGCGTGGAAGAGGTTTTCCGCAAGGAAAATGTGTTGTCGCTGTCCAGTAAGATCGGTATTGCGCACACCCGATGGGCCACGCATGGAAAGGTCACCCGGAACAACACGCATCCCTTCACCTCCTGCGACGGTAAATTCGCCGTAGTTCATAACGGGATCATATCCAATTTTCGTCCTCTCAAAGATAAGCTGATACGTGAGGGCCACAAATTTAATTCGGAAACTGATACCGAAGTCATCCCCCATTTACTGGAAAAATATTACAAGCAGACCAAAAATATTGAAAAAGCTCTTCGCAAGGTCATCAATGTTTTAGAAGGCACCTTTGCCTTCGCTTTCATATCGCCCATAACCCCAGGTCAAATTTATTGCGCGAAACGCGAGTCACCGCTCATGCTGGGAATAGGAGACGAAGCTAAGTATGTTGGCTCCGATTTCAACGCCTTCATCGACCACACTAAAAATGCCATTATCATTGATGATGGGGAATATGCGATTATTTCCCGCGACAGTTATGTCGTGAAAGATTATGTAACGGGTCAGGAAATTCAGAAAAGCATTACCAAGATTGAATGGGACAGCGAAACCACCAAGAAAGGCGGTTACCCCCATTACATGCTCAAGGAAATTTACGAGCAACCGCAAGTGATTACCAACGCTCTGGAGCAGGACTCCCAATTGGTGGATGATTTGGCGGAGATGGTTGTTGAAAGTGAAAAAACGATACTCGTGGGCGTCGGAACCACTTATTACGTTGCCTCCTATGGCAATTATATTTTTTCTTCATTGGCAGGAGAGTTTTGCCCGCCTATCAGTTCGGACGAGTTTGCCTCGCTGGCCAATGTAGACGAGAAAAGCCTGGTGTTGGCTCTTTCGCAATCGGGTGAAACCTACGACACCCTGACCGCCTTGAAATATGCGAAGGCACAGGGAGCCAAAACCGCCGCCATTGTCAATGTGATGGGATCTTCCATCGCCCGTTTTGTCGATATGACCATTCTTCAGGGTTCCGGTCCGGAAATTTGCGTGATCAGCACCAAGGCCGCGATGTCCCAGATGTTGATTTTAACCCTGGTCGCCTTGCGCGTGGCATTGAAGAAAAAGGCCATGACCAAAAAAGCCGTTAAAGCTTCCATGGCCGCTCTCAATGAACTGCCGGGAATTATTCAAAGTATTTTGAATGAGAGGTCGGGGTTCATCCATCGCATCGCTCACAGTTATTGCAAAACCAAACACTGGTTGTATTTGGGACGAGGCATTTATTATCCGATAGCGTTGGAGTCTGCTTTGAAGATGAAAGAGGTGGCTTACGTTCACGCTGAGGGGATGCCGGGAGGATTTCTCAAACATGGGACTTTGGCGATGATCGATAAGGATATTTTTTCGATCGTCTTCATTCCGCCCAGGGAAGACAAGGCCCTGTATGACGCAACCATTCACAGCGTCAATGAAATTCGCGCCCGTTCCGGATTTGTTTTGGGAATCCATTTCGACGAACGTGGAAAAAACAAGGATCTTTTCAGTGAAGAACTGATTTTGCCCAAGGTCCCCCCGCTGATCGCGCCGCTCATTCAAATGGTGATTGGGCAATTGTTTTCCTATTTCACCGCTACCAGCCTCAAGCGCAATGTGGACAAACCCCGGTCCCTGGCAAAATCCGTTACGGTTGGATAACAAATAACAGGCCTGTCCCTCTCCTATACGAAATCCCCTGCATTTGAACAATAAGGGTTGCTAAGAATAATCCCCGTCTGTTAGAGTTCTTCTTTCCTGAAACTCATCAATCATTCATTTGAAGGACGCCTCGAAAATATATTTCTATGAAAACAGTCAATACAGCTTTAACCATCGCCGGATCAGACCCCAGCGGTGGAGCCGGAATTCAGGCCGATTTAAAAACCTTTGCCGCGTTGAGAGTTTTTGCCCAATCGGTCATCACCTCCATAACGGTGCAAAACACGCTTGGTGTTAAAGGAACCTTTCATCTTCCCGCCGATACTGTGGAACAACAGCTTGGCGCCTTGCTCGACGATAAAAAACCTCTTGCCGTTAAAACCGGCATGTTGGGGAATGAAGCCATCGTCGAATGCGTGGCCCGCCAGCTAAAACGCGGGAGAATTAAGAAACTCGTGGTTGATCCGGTCATCCGATCGTCCAACGGCAAGACACTTTTGTCAGCGCGGGGAGTTCAAGCTCTCAAGCAAAAACTGTTGCCGTTGGCGTTGGTGGTCACGCCAAATTTAAAGGAAGCGGAAATCCTTTCCGGAATTAAAATTTCTAAATCAGGTGATCGACTGAAAGTTGCCCGCGCCATTCTGAAAACCGGAGTTAAAAGCGTTTTAATCACCGGTGGACATTTGAAGGGCAAACCGGAGGACTTTTTTTATGATGGGGGCCGTCCTTTGTTACTCAATTCAGAACGTCTGGGCGAAGGGGACCTTCACGGCACAGGGTGCGTTTTTTCCTCCGCAATTACCGGAGGACTCGCGTTGGGCAAGCCTCTGGTTTCTGCGATAACAACTGCCAAGGAGTTCATGGAAAAGGCTATCCTTGGCGGAGTTGTATCTGGGGAAGGGCAGGGCAGTGTTGAGCCTCTAGCTTCGATTTACCAAAATGAGGAGCGGTGGGATCTTTTTCAGCGCGTGTCCCATGCGGTGGAAATTTTAAAGGACGAAAAAATCGGCCATCTCATTCCGGAAGTTCAGTCCAATCTGGGAGTGGGGCTGAAAGGCGCGCGTACTCATCAGGATGTGATTGGGTTTGCTGGCCGTATCGTGAAACACGGGGCGGGCATCGTCACCCTTTCGCCGCCACAGTTTGGCGGATCGAGGCATGTCGCAAATATTGTTTTAACGGCGATGCGTTACAACCCGGACAAACGAGCGGTGATGAATATCAAATACACCCCGGAACTTTTGAAAATATGCCAGCGTCTTAAATTCAAGACGGCGACCTTTAATCGAGCGGATGAACCCAGAAAGGTGAGAAGCAAGGAAGGGTCTTCCCTGGAATGGGGAACCGATACCGCAATACGTGGATGCGGTTTTGTTCCAGACATCATTTTCGATATCGGCGGCATGGGAAAAGAAGAAATGATCCGCGTTATTGCCGATGATGTCGAATCCCTGGTGGACAAAATATTAAAAATCCATCGTTTGCATAAATAGGCTGGAAAGCCTGCGCACCCTCTTTGTCGAAGAAAAGCCAAACCATTTCTCACGCCAAGCCGTTAAGATCGCAAAGAAACCCATTACCCCCAATTTATTTGGGACCCTTGTATAAGCGCAAAACCTTCAACGGTTTTATCCTAAACCAAGTTAAACGTCATCGCGAGCAGCATAGCGGCGCGGCGATCCAGAGTCTCTGGATTGCTTCGTCGTTAACACTCCTCGTTATATCCAAGCTCTCGATTTGTTTAAGGTTTTCTCCGCGTTCTCGGTGGCCTCTGCGGTAATTATTTCCCTCCGTGGTTACAGCAAGGTTTGATCGATCAGAATATTGGATTTTTCCCGCAGGTTTTTTATCCAATCATTGAAAACCATGTTGGATTTTTGTCTTTTTAACCGAGCGGAAATTGTTTTGAGCTGTTCGTTGGTAGGTTCCTTGGCCTGCTTTCGATCCTGAAGTTTTATCAAATAATGTTTTCTGAATGCCGTGGCCGAAGTGGTTTGTCCTTTCTCCAACTGGAAAACCTTGTTTTTAATATTTGGAAAATCACCAACCCCCGGAATAGAATCGGCACGGCTGAAAAACGGCGTGTGTCGAATTTCCATTTTTAATTCTTTGGCGATTTTTTCCAGATTCTTTCCGCGTTCAAGTTTTCCCGCCAGTTCCTTGAACTTGTCGGACGTGAGTTTTTTATTTGCGTCCTTTTGGGCTTTTTCTTGAACCTCTTTCCGAACGCTGTCCAGTTCGGGAATATAAGCGGGCTTTCTTTCCTTCACTTTCAGGATGAAAGAGGCTTCAGACGTGAGAATGGGATCACTGACCCTTTCATCGGGCAGTGAAAAGGCGGTGTTAAAAAACTCCGGCGCCGCGCCAATATCGGGCATCGTGTGCTTTTGTCGGCTGATGAATTCCGAGGTTTTGACCTCAACATTTTGGTCCGCGGCGGCCTGGGGAAAACTGCTTCCCTTTTCCGTGGATTTATAAATCCGCTTGACGATCCGGCGGGCCTTTTGCCTGGCCTTGGTTTCCTTGATGGATTTGATCACGGTGTCCTTCACTTCGGAAAGCGGTTTTACTCTTGCGTCGGTTTTTTTGTCGAGCCGGATGATATGGTAGCCAAAGGGAGATTTGACCGGTTCGCTGACTTTTCCCGGCTGTAGCTTCTCAAGAGCCGCTTCGAATTCGGGGACCATGGTTCCGCGTGGAAACTCGCCCAAACTGCCGCCTGCACTGCCGGAGGAGGTATCGTCCGACAATTCCTCAGCGAGTTTTGCAAAGTCCGCTCCTTCGCGGATTTTTTTCAAGGTATCCTCCGCTTCTTTTTTTGCGGCTTCTTCCGAGGCTTTTTGCTTCTCCTCATCGCTGGCCGTTTCATCAATTTTCGCGGGTTCTAATTGGAAAAGAATGTGACTGGCCTGATATATTTTTTCAACCTGGAAAATGGCGATTTTTGAATCATAATAATCCTGGATGTCTTCTTCGTTGGGCGTGATTGCCGCTTCATAGTCCTTGGGATTTACTTTGACATAATCCACTTTGATCTGGTCGGGAATTTCAAAGTGAATCTTGTTCTTATCGTAATAGCTTTTTAAGTCCGTTTCATTGACGGGTTGCGTGGTTGCAAAATGGTCCTCCGAAAAGGCGATGTAATCAAACTTCACCGATTCTTCTTCGTTCTTAAACGCGTCGAGGACTTCAGTTTTGGAAACCAGCGTATTGCCTGTTATCATTTTTTCAAGCTTTTCGATCCTCAATGCTTCTCGCTGAACCTCTTCAAAATCCAGATGGGTCAAGCGATTAAACTGGATATAGTTGTCGTAATAAGTCTGGTTGAATTTATTATCCTTTTGAAATGCGGGAAAGTGTTGAATATGGGCAACCAGTTCCTCATCGCTCACCTTGATGTTAAGGTTATCCGATTCCAGGAGCATTAGTTTTCTATGGATGAGCGCATCGAGCGCCTGGGTTTTCAAGTCGAGCCGCTGGATGAGATCTTCCGAAAACTGGCTTTTAAACTGGTCCCGGTAATAATTGATTAAATTGTTGAAGGTTTTATCGTATTCGCCGTATGGAATTTCGATTCCCTCTACTGTGGCGACCACCCCTCCACGGGAACCAGGCACTCCGCCCATTCCCCACGAATAAAAAATAGTGCCCAAAAAGGCAATTATTATAAACCACAGAATGGACTTGACCATCCAGGAATCGGCGTGTTGCCGGATAAGATTCAGCATTCAAAGCTCTCCCGTAAGAATAAGGGTGTAAACCATTAATGAAACCTTATACTATAATAAAAAAAACAGATGATTCGCAACCGATACTTTTAAAAGGGGATTTCCATCAATTGATATTTTTTGGCCTTTGCAATCGCCAACCCTTTTTAAAAGGGGTTGGCTCATAGTCCCGGTTGAATTTTTAGAGATACCCTAAAGAATTCGCACCTTTTAAACTCGATCAAACGCAAACCTGTGTATGATTATATGGATAGATTTTTAGTGGGGAGTCAGGGGAGAATCCTTTATTTGCCTTGCAATTTTTGAGCCGCCTTGATATAAATGAAAAGTTATGAAAAACAATAAGTTACAATGATGAACATTATTTTTTCATAGGGAAGACTTTTGTTCAACTTTTTTTGGGATTTATTTTCAAATGATCTGGCGATAGATTTGGGGACCGCCAACACTCTGGTCAATGTACGCGGCGAAGGAATTGTTTTACGGGAACCTTCCGTGGTCGCGCTGAACAGCCAGACCAACGAAGTGCAGGCGGTGGGAATGGAAGCGAAACAGATGCTGGGCCGCGCTCCCGGAAGCATCATCGCCATTCGCCCGATGAAAGATGGGGTCATTGCCCATTTTGATGTGACGGAAAAAATGATCCGGCACTTCATTCAAAAAGTTCATAATAATCGTAAAACGCTTGTTCGGCCGAGGGTGGTGATTGCTGTCCCCTCAGGAATCACCCAGGTGGAAAAGCGCGCCGTTCGTGATTCCGCAGAAGCGGCGGGAGCCAGGGAAGTGTTTTTGATCGAAGAGCCCATGGCTGCGGCAATTGGTGTTGGCCTGCCCGTTCAAGAGCCCACCGGAAACATGATCATCGATATAGGAGGCGGGACGACGGAAGTCGCCATCATCTCCATGTCGGGAATTGTTTATAGCAAATCCATTCGCATTGCGGGCGATGAAATGGATGATTCCATCATCAATTACATCAAGCGCAAATACAACCTGTTGATTGGCGAGCGGACGGCGGAAGAAGTGAAAATAAATATCGGTTCCGCCTATCCCATGGAAAAACCAATGACGATGGAAGTCAAGGGACGGGATCTTGTCGCCGGCATTCCCAAAACCCTTGAAATTTCCGATGAGGAAATCCGGGAAGCCCTTACCGAAACCTTTGGCACGATTGTAGAAGCGGTTAAAATCGCTTTGGAACGCACTCCCCCCGAACTGGCCGCGGATATTGTTGATAAAGGCGTGGTGGTCTCGGGTGGGGGATCTTTAATCAAGGGTTTGGATATTCTGTTAAAAGAAGCTACCGGTTTGCCCATCACCCTGGCGGATGATCCCCTTTCGGCAGTGGCTCTGGGGGCCGGGGTGGTATTGAACGACCCCAAACTCCTTAAAAAAATCGCTTTGTAGCTGTGCTCAGAAAGAGAATCAAAGGCAAACGATTAATCACGCTACTCTCCCTGCTCATCCTGTTTTCCCTGGTCTTGATGACCCTAAACATCAAGCGCGACCAGAGCCCCTTTTTTTTTGAATCCCTGATAGTTACGATAATTTCCCCCGTTCAGGCGGTTTTTACCCAGGCTGTTTCCTCCATTTCCGGCGTTTTTGAGCACTATTTTTTTGTTGTCAATTCCGCCAGGGAAAATAAAGAGTTGAGAATGCAAATCGACCAACTCTCTCAGGAAAAAAATGAACTGACCGAGCGGGTGAAACAACAGGAGCGAATCGCAAGATTGATCCCGAATGAGGAACCGCAAGCAAGGCAATTGACGGTCGCCACGGTCATAGGCAGGGACGCGACGCAATGGTCCAAGGTCGTGTTTATCGACAAAGGGACGAAGCAGGGCGTACACGAAAACCTTGCCGTGATGACCAATGCGGGCGTTATCGGTCACATCATTCAATCCACCGGAACGACGTCCAAGGTTTTATTGATTACCGACAGTCGGAGCGCGGTGGATTCCTTGTTTCAAGGTTCCCGCGTGACCGGAGTGGCTGTGGGGACGGGAACCAATGCGGTCAAAATGAAATATGTGCCGATGAACGCCAAGGTGGAGGTTGGCGATCCCATTCTTTCTTCCGGACTGGGGGGAATATTCCCCAAAGGACTGAGGATTGGCGTTGTCAGCCAGATCATCAAAATGAAACAAGGATTATTCCAGGATATTACGGTTAATCCCAGCGCCGATTTTTCACGTCTGGAAGAAGTGTTGGTTCTCATGCCCTAAACCAATTTTTAAAATGTTTGTCCTGATACAGTTCCTCATATTGGTGGTATTATTCTCCGCCCAAACCACCTTCCTTGAAAATTTTTCCATTGCCGGCGTCACCCCCGATCTGGCTTTGATCTTCGTCGTATTTTGCGGGATTCATTTTAAGGGGAGCCGTGGAATCGGAATGGGTTTTACCGTGGGACTGATCCAGGATTGCCTGTCCGGCGGACTTTTGGGGGTCAATACACTTTCAAAAAGTTTGATCTCTTTTTTCTTTTCGACCCTGAAAGATAAATTAATGGTCGAGGGCTTGTTGCCTATCTTCCTATTCATAATTACAGCTTCCCTGCTGGATGGAATTATTTTCTACGTGGTTCTGGTCACTTTGTTTAAAGGGGCGGTTCCGGGAAGTTTTCTATTTTCATCATTGCCCATCTATGCGATATACAATGGTTGTGTCGGTCCCATTTTATTTTACTTTCTGGATTTAAACAGGAAATGGGTTCTCCATAAAATTCCCAATCCCTATTTGCGGCAATCATGAGTTATTTTGGATACAGCGCCGATGTTTCGGAAACTGTCAGGAAAAAAATAAAGATTTTCGTTATCCTGACCATTTTCTCGTTTTTGTGTCTTTGGATGCGGGTGTGGTACCTGCAGATTTTGAAGGGCCAGCATTTTCAGGAGCTGTCGGAAAACAACCGGGTCCGGATGGTTTCCTTGCCTGCCGACCGGGGGACCATAAAGGACCGAAACGGGGAAACGCTGGTCAGCATCCGTCCCTCCTTCAACCTTTATGTCACTCCCGAAGACGCCACGAGCCTGTCCGAAACCCTGGCCTGGCTGAGAGAAATAATCGATTTTGACAAGGAGCAGGTATCTCAAAAGATCAAGGAGTCGCGATCCTTTAAACAGGTGTTGATTAAAAGAGATGTCGAACGAAAAACTGTGGCGATTGTGGAGGAAAATAAAATGCGGCTTCCCGGCATCGAGATCAAGGTGGAACCGCTCAGAAATTACGTTTATGGCAAACTGGCGTCGCACGTTCTGGGATATCTTGGAGAGATTTCCAGGGACAAGTTGGATAGTTTGAACGATCCCAGCTATGGGCAGGGAGATTTTATCGGCAAGACCGGGCTGGAAATTATTTATGAAACCCTGTTAAGGGGGAAAAAAGGTTACAAGGAAGTGGAGGTTGATGTTTCGGGAAGAGAATTCAAAACCCTGAGAAAACTTCCGCCTAAAAGTGGAAATACCTTGATCCTGACCCTGGACCTCAGGGTGCAAAAAATTTTGGAAGAACTAATGACCGGTACCCCTGACGATCCCATTTCCGGGTCCGTCGTCATGATGAAGGTTCAAACCGGGGAAATAATCGCGATTGCCAGCGAACCTTCATTTGACGCCAATCTGTTCGCCGCCGGAATTTCCAGGAAAAACTGGAAGAAACTCACCCAGGACAAACTCCATCCTTTGCAACACCGGGCCATCAGCGGTCAGTATCCCCCTGCTTCCACTTACAAGATCGTGACCGCCCTTGCGGGACTGGAGGAAAAAATAATCACACCAGAAACGACGGTCTATTGTCCGGGCTATTTTCGATTGGGGCGCGGCAAGTATCGTTGCTGGAAACGCGGCGGGCATGGTTCCATGAACCTGCACAAAGCCCTGGTGCAATCCTGCGATGTTTATTTTTATACGTTGGGCAACAAGCTGGGCATCGACAAAATTCATGAATACGCCAGGGAGTTGGGATTGGGCGATTATACCGGCATCCAACTCATGGGCGAAAAACGCGGGCTCATCCCCAGCACGCAATGGAAACTGAAAAATAGAAAGAAGGCCTGGCTGTTGGGCGAGACCATCTCCGCTTCCATTGGTCAAGGGTACAATCTGGTGACTCCCCTCCAGCAGGCCAGGTTCATGGCCACCGTTGCCAATGGAGGCGTTTCCCTGAAACCGTTTTTAGTGAAAAAAATTATCGATCCGGATGGAAAGTTGATTAAGGAATTTCATGCGGATGTGCAACATAAAACCCATATAAAGCGGGAAAATATGGAACTGGTTCGGCAAGCGCTACTTGGAGTGGTGAACGAGCCAAGAGGAACGGGCCGCCGGTCCCGCCTCAAGGATATCAAAGTTGCAGGTAAAACCGGAACCGCTCAGGTAGTGAAATTGAAGGTGACCGAGGACATTAAAAAGGGTGAAATTCCCTACCAGTTCCGTGACCACGCCTGGTTTATCGCATTCGCTCCCTATGAGAAACCGGAAATCGCCATCTCGGTTCTGGTGGAACATGGCGGGCACGGCGGGGCCGCCGCCGCGCCGGTGGCAAAAAAATTGTTGGAAGCGTATTTCGAGTACTACCCGCCTTTTGAATCGCTGGAAAAAGCCGAGGCGGAAAAAGTTTCCGGCTCTGCCAATGAGGAAAGTAACCCGCACTAGCAGGTTGCTGAAAAAGTCTCTTCAAGGCGCTATTTGCTTGATGTCATGCAGAGCCTGTCGAAGCATGCGAGTGTTTTAGTTAAACCTTGAAGAATTATCCATCCCGGCTTCGCAAGGCTCGCAATGACGATCAAATGATTTCCCTTATCAGAGCACTCAGCATGCGGTTTTTTTTTGACGAAAGCCTTTAATAGGTTGAAGGTTCGACCCCGAGATGGCCCACTCCTCCGCGGAGGGCGAGTTTGCTCACGATGGGCAATGCTTTCTGGTTGCGGTTCGAACTTTTTTGCCGAGCCTCCACCAATCAATCAAGGGTTTACGTGATTCAGCGTAATCCCTTTTTAACTGGCTATAATAAAAATATGATAATTTTCCCATATTGAAATTTATTCCCACCAGTGGGTTTTATACTCCGTGGCTTGCCACGGCTTTTAAGTGACAATCTTTTTCGGCTACAACGTCCGCTTGCGGCGGGATCGTCTATTCGTATTTCTTTCCTACTGGTCATGAAACTGGAATTCAGTTTCTTGTCCTGCGCGAGGCTCAGATGAGTGCCAACTTGATAGATCGATTTCGCCAAGATCCCAGGTTTAGATGGGAAATGATCGTCTTGGGATGTATGTACATTGGCTATGCGGCACTTTATATGTGCCGCAAGACCGTTGTGATTGCGGGCCCTGCAATGCTCGATGATCCTATGCTGGGCCTGACTAAAACCGCTTGGGGCGCAATTCTTGGCTGGGGTACAGCCGGTACGGTCGCAGGAAAACTCATTAACGGAGTTTTGGCCGACAGATTCGGCGGGCGACGGGTTTTTATTTTGTCATTGGCCCTTTGTATGCTGGCCACGACTGTTTTCAGCACGATGTCGGGTGTGCTCTTTTTTTCAATCGCTTACTTTGTTGCGTTGTTTGGGAAATCTGCAGGCTGGCCCGCAATGGCCAACCTCATTCGTGTTTGGTA